>JBEPVU010000216.1:0-4063 GCA_041690855.1 Gammaproteobacteria bacterium
GGTACGTTAACGAATTATATTGCCGCGAAACAACGTATTTATCAGCAATGCCAGACTGTCGTCTATAATCGTACTGACGCAGCCACACTACCGGCAATTCCTGTGCCACAAAAAATAAGTTTTGGCTTAACGGAACCTCGTGAAAATGAATTTGGTTTAGTGCAGCAAGATAATAATTATTGGTTGAGTTTTGCCAATCAACGTTTGTTAAATACCAATGAATTGCGTATTAAAGGCCGCCATAATTGGGTAAACGCATTAGCCGCGCTGGCGATAGGGTATGCGCTGAATTTACCGATGGACGCAATGTTGCAGGCATTACGCGCTTTTAAAGGCTTGCCGCATCGTTGTGAATGGGTGTTGGAACAGCATAATATTGTCTGGTATGACGATTCTAAAGGCACGAATGTGGGTTCGACGCTGGCGGCGATTGACGGTATCGGCAGCACACTGACAGGCGCAGGGAAAATTGTTTTAATAGCGGGTGGATTAGGAAAAGATGCCGATTTTACGCCGCTCTATTCAGCCGTTAAACAGTATGTACGTCAGGTTATTTTATTCGGTCAGGACGCCTTATTAATCGCCGCCGCTTTGCAGGACGCTGCGCCAATGGCGCATGTTAAAAATCTTGCAGAAGCCGTATTATACGCACACCAGACCGCGCAAAGCGGCGATGTTGTATTATTATCGCCAGCGTGTGCAAGCTGGGACATGTTCCGCGATTATGCAGAGCGTGGTGAAATGTTTAAGGCATTAGTGAAAGATTTGCATCAACAGGAAAAACCATGAACCCATTTAAAATGGCAGAAACACATGAGCGAGGGATTCCGCCGGTTATGCTATATGATCGTTATTTATTACTGGCTACGATTGCTTTATTAGTGTTTGGTTTGTTAATGGTCGCCTCCACGTCTATCGTCATTGCCGCTAAACTTTATCATCAACCGTTTCACTTTTTATTCCGTCAGATCGCTTATCTTCTATTAGGCATTATTTTGGGGACTATTATTTTTAAAATGCCGGTGAAAGCCTGGCAACCGCTGGGAATGATTTTATTATTTATCAGTTTTATTTTATTAACATTAGTGCTAGTGCCAAAAATAGGACGTGAAGTCAATGGCAGTATGCGCTGGTTGGGAATAGGGCCGATTGGGTTGCAAGTATCTGAATTTGCTAAAATCGCCGTCATTATTTATTTAGCAGATTATTTAGTGCGTCATGCACATGCTGTGCGTACGCATATCAGTGGTTTTGTAAAGCCATTGGTTTTATTGGGAATAATTGCTTTATTACTGTTGCGGGAACCTGATTTTGGTGCGACCAGTGTAATTGTTGCTACCAGTTTAGGCATGTTATTTTTAGCGGGCGTACGGTTATGGCAGTTTGCTGTTTTGTTTGGCGGCGTGGCGGCGGCGATGGCGGCATTGGCTATTTCATCGCCTTATCGTATGTTGCGCTTAACCAGTTTTTTAAATCCCTGGGCGAATCAATTTGATAGTGGCTATCAGTTAACACAATCGTTAATTGCTTTTGGCCGCGGCGGCTGGTTTGGCGTGGGATTAGGCGATAGCGTCCAGAAATTATTTTATCTGCCGGAAGCGCATACCGATTTTTTATTTGCCGTATTGACGGAAGAATTAGGTTTAATGGGTGGTTTGGTAGTTCTAGTGTTATTCGCCATTGTAGTGGGGCGCGCCTTAGCCATTGGCCGCAAAGCCTATGCGGAGAACCGGCATTTTGCGGCCTATCTGGCGTATGGTTTTGGCATTGAAACGGCGTTACAGGTATTAATTAATATCGGCGTTAACGCTGGCGTTTTACCCACAAAAGGCTTAACGTTACCGTTTATGAGTTATGGCGGCAGCAGTTTATTAATGATGTGTGTGGTGGTAGCCATTCTATTACGGATTGACCATGAATCACGCCTGCTGGCTTTTGGTTATCGCAACCGGCGGGAATAATTAAAATCGCCATTCAATATTATAATTCTCAGTTTTTTTATTATTTTAAGCAGCATGGCGAATATGTTCAACGCTTCTGACCCGTTTGAATTTTTGTTTTTTTCGTGGATTGTGCAACGTTTCCCATAATTGATTATCTATTTGCATATTAAGCCAGAATTCCGGGCTATTATTAAATACTTTACTGAGCATAATGGCAGTGTCCACGGTAATACCGCGTCTATTATTAACAAGCTCATTGATAAAAGTGCGGGTAACGCCCATGGCTTTGGCCAAGGCTTCTTGTTTTAAGCCGTAAGGCTCAATAAATTCTTCACGCAAAATATCACCTACAGAATCTGGTTTACGTTTTGTGCTACGCATAGTTAACACCTTAATTTTTAATGATATTGTACAAGCTCTATGATTCATTTGGCAAGATTTTCGCCTCTCCAGCGGGAGAGGCCGACCAGGCGCAGCCTGGGCGGGTGAGGGGAATTAACACCGCTTTTTTCAATAATGAATTTAAGGTGAAAAACAGCCTTATAAATGTTAGGCTTATTGTTTTCTCAAGCGGGAAGAGCGTTAAATCTACATTATTATGAACACAGACTTTATCTTAAAAAACTCCTTGATGGGACGTATCCGCCATATTCACTTTGTGGGCATAGGCGGCGCGGGCATGGGCGGGATTGCGGAAGTATTATTGACGCAGGGTTATCAGATTTCCGGTTCCGACTTAAATGAAAATACCGTTACAAAACGGCTGCAGAAATTAGGCGCACAAATTCTAAAAGGACATCAGGAAAGCTATGTGCAGGGCGCTGATGTGGTGGTGCGTTCAACCGCAATAGCGGAAGATAACCCTGAAATTATCGCCGCAAAACAGCAGCGCATTCCGATTGTGCCGCGTGCGTTAATGCTGGCGGAACTGATGCGCTTTCGTTATGGTATTGCGGTGGCGGGTACTCATGGCAAAACTACTACCACCAGCCTGGTGGCCAGTTTATTAGCGGAAGGTGGTTTAGATCCCACTTTTGTGATTGGCGGTTTGCTGAATAGCGCAGGGACTAATGCGCGTTTAGGCGCGAGCCGTTATTTAGTCGCGGAAGCGGATGAAAGCGATGCTTCGTTTTTATATCTGCAACCCATGATCGGGATTGTAACGAATATTGACGTTGATCATATGGACACCTATCACGGTGACATTGCGCAATTGCATCAGGCGTTTATTGAATTTCTGCATCATTTACCTTTTTACGGTTTAGCGGTGTTGTGTCTGGATGACCCTGGCGTGCGTGATATTATTCCCGCGCTTTCCCGTCCACTGGTGACTTATGGTTTTTCAGAGCAAGCGGATATTCGTGCTATCAACTTTAAACAGCAGGGTGTGCGTAATTATTTTACCGTGGTGCGTGCTAATAAACCGGATTTATCGATCAGTTTAAATCTAGCCGGACAGCATAATGTATTAAATGCGCTGGCGGCGATTGCAGTGGCGACGGAATTAGGCATCGGCGATGCAGCGATTACAACGGCCTTAAATCAATTCTCAGGGGTTGGTCGACGTTTTCAGATTTATGATAATTTTAAAATTGCGGGTCAGGAAATATTATTGGTGGATGATTATGGCCATCATCCGCGTGAAATTATGGTAACGGTGCAGGCGATTCGCGCCGCCTGGCCGGATCGGCGTTTAGTGATGGCGTATCAGCCGCATCGTTATACGCGTACACGGGATTTATTTGAAGATTTCGCCAGTGTTTTGTCGGAAGTGGATGTTTTATTGTTATTAGAAATTTATTCGGCCGGCGAACAACCGATTGCTGGCGCTGATGGCCGTTCATTGTGCCGTAATATTCGTCAGCGCGGTAAAGTGGATCCTATTTTTGTGGAGAAACCACAGGATTTATTGGCGGCGCTTGAAAATGTAGTGCAGCCGGGCGATATTGTTTTAACGCAAGGGGCGGGTGATATTGGTGGTTTTACGGCGAAACTGGTCAGTATTAATAATTAATAGATTGCGTGTTTGATTTTTCACCTCTCCCCCCGGGAGAGGTCGCCGCAAAGCGGCGGGTGAGGGAGCTCTTATCAGCATGAAATACATTATTGAAGAAAGCGGT
>JBEPVU010000217.1:0-4041 GCA_041690855.1 Gammaproteobacteria bacterium
GTTTCAGGGTTATAACGGTAAATCGAAAACTGCACCGTCCGCAGATCAGCTGCAGGCGTTCCCACCGGTACTTCAGGAATATTTGCCATATTAACCTCTTTTTTCACTCACGCTTTCATGTTAAATAATTATTTTCTTATATCCCTTCCCCCTTCAAGGGGGAAGGTTAGGATGGGGGTAATAAAACATTTACTCACCTTCTAATTTCACCCCCACCCTAACCCTCCCCCTTGAAGGGGGAGGAGATCACTCGAATTCTTCTTAATAAACTCGTTCTTTCAATTCAAATGGCGGTACTGTTAACGGTTTTCTATTCACCGCCCGGAAAGCGATTCGGTCGCCAGGTAAATACACCGTATGCTTTAACCAATTCACATCATCGCGTTTAGGATAATCTTCACGGCTATGTGCGCCGCGGCTTTCCTGCCGTGTTAATGCCGATAAAGCGGTGGCAAACGCAACTTCCATCAGATTATCTAATTCTAACGCTTCCAGCCGCGCCGTGTTAAATATGTGGCTTTTATCGGATAAAACTGCCTGTTTAATTCGCTCACGGATATCACGTAATTTATCTAAACCTATCTGCATGGATGCTTCGGTACGGAAAACACCAAAATCTTCCTGCATGGCTTTCTGCAGCGCTTTATGCAATTCGCTGACGCTTTCGCCTTTAGCGCTGGTATTCCAGCGGTTTAAGCGCACCGTGGCAGCCGCTAAATCGTCTGGCTTCGCTTCATGTAAAGGCAAGCCGTTTTTAATGCTTTCCTGTACATGAATACCGGCCGCGCGGCCAAACACCACTAAATCCAATAATGAATTACTGCCTAAACGGTTAGAACCATGCACTGAAACGCAAGCACATTCGCCAATCGCATATAAGCCTTCAATAATCTGCTCATTGCCATTTGCATCGACGGTCAACGCCTGGCCATGCACATTGGTTGGAATACCACCCATCATATAATGGCAGGTTGGCACGACAGGAATCGGTTCTTTAATGGGATCGACATGTGCAAACGTCATCGCCAGTTCACGAATCCCTGGCAAGCGCTGCATAATCACGTCTGGATTAAGATGATCTAATTTTAATTTTACACATTCAACGCCATTAATATTAAAGGCGTTACCGGCGCGAATTTCCAGCGCAATTGAACGCGATACGACATCACGTGAAGCTAAATCTTTAGCATTCGGCGCGTAACGTTCCATAAAACGTTCGCCGTTTTTATTAATTAAATAACCGCCTTCGCCGCGGCAGCCTTCTGTTACCAGCACACCTGCGCCTGCAATACCCGTAGGATGAAATTGCCACATTTCCATATCCTGCACGGGGAACCCGGCACGCAATGCCATACCTAAACCATCACCTGTATTAATCGCCGCATTCGTACTCGATTGGTAAATTTTGCCTGCGCCGCCAGTCGCAAAAATCGTAGCGCGCGCATTTAAAAAGGCCACTTCACCGGTTTCGATACACAGCGCCAATACACCCGCCACTTTATCAGCGCCGGTTTTCACTAAATCAATCGCATACCATTCATTAAAGAAATTGGTTTTTGCCGCAACGTTCTGTTGATACAACGTGTGTAACAGCGCATGGCCTGTTCTGTCCGCCGCCGCGCAAGTGCGGGACGCATCATGCTCACCGTAATTAACCGTCTGCCCGCCGAAACGCCGCTGATAAATTTTGCCATTATCTAAGCGCGAAAACGGCATGCCCATATGCTCTAATTCAATAATCGCCTGCGGCGCCATTTTGCACATGTATTCAATAGTATCTTGATCGCCTAAATAATCGGAACCTTTTACGGTGTCATACATATGCCAGTGCCAGTTATCTTCATGCACATTACCCAATGCGGCCGCAATACCGCCCTGCGCCGACACGGTATGAGAGCGCGTAGGAAACACTTTAGAAACTAGCGCGATTTTTAACCCCGTCTGCGCCAGTTGCAAAGAAGCGCGCATGCCTGCGCCACCAGCGCCGACTACAATCGCATCAAAATTATAAGTTGTTATTGTCATTAGGCACTCCACATAATATCAATGCCCCAAATCACATAGGCAAATAAAGCAATAATAATCAGTAAAATCACTGTAAGCCGTACACCAGCGGGTTTAATATAATCCGTTACAATCGTCCACATGCCTATCCAGGCATGCCATAGCAAACTTAATAAAAATAAGATACTGAAAATACGAAAAGCGGTATTTTGAAACAGCCCTTGCCAGGCAAAAAATTGAATATTGGGATGGCAAACCAGAAATCCCATCAAAAAAATCAGATAAACAGCCAGAATAACCGACGTCACCCGCTGCACCAGCCAGTCCCGCACACCATTTTGAGTCAGGCTTGTAATACTCGTTAACTTATCTACCATAACCAGGTTCCTATTAATAAGGCTAACACAGCCGCTATAATGGCCACTGTCCAGGCGCTAGTACGTGCGGCTTGCAGCCCCTCGCCCATCCCCAGATCCATTATAATATGCCGGACGCCCGCCACCAAATGGTAAAATAGCGCGGAAAGCACTACCCATAACATTAATTTCACCAGGGGATTACTGAAAACATCCAGCAGATCATCAAATTGTTCCGGCGAAGCCAGGGAAGCCGATAACATCCAGAGCAGCAAAGGTATGGCTACAAACACCAATACCCCCGAAATACGGTGTAATACAGAAATAATAGCAGTAACAGGATATTTATAGGTCAATAAATAGACATTGACGGGTCTTTTTTTCACAATTGTCTCCCCTTTCACCTAATTCTGGCGAATTATACTCATAACAATTTGCCATTACAAATTTGAATTGCATGAATAATTTTAAGTTTGCTATAGTAGGTTTTTCCAATCCACCAGGAGCTTGCAATGGCTGAGACAGCGAAACTTTATTTAAGTGATTCAGAGCAACCGCTTGAATTACCTATCCGCAAAGGTACTCTGGGGCCAGAGGTTATCGATGTTAGCCAGCTTGCTAAAAAAGAGGTCTTTACTTACGACCCTGGTTTTATGTCTACGGCGGCTTGCACCTCTGAAATTACCTTTATTGATGGCGAGAAAGGCGTATTGCTGCACCGTGGTTATCCGATTGAACAGCTAGCTGAAAAGTCGGATTTTCTGGAAGTTGCTTATCTATTACAAGAAGGCGAGTTGCCTAACAAAGCTCAAAAAGCACAATTTATTAACGACATTAATCTGCACACGATGGTGCATGAACAGTTGCGCCATTTCTTTAACGGCTTTCGCCGCGATGCGCATCCCATGGCGGTGATGGTGGGCGTGGTAGGCGCATTATCGGCTTTTTATCATGATTCATTAGATATCAATAACCCGGAGCATCGTCATATCGCTGCTTTACGGTTAATCGCTAAAATGCCAACGCTAGCGGCCATGGTCTATAAATATTCCATTGGCCTGCCCTTTATGTATCCACAAAATCATTTAAGTTACGCCGAAAACTTTTTAAATATGACGTTCTCAGTGCCTTGCGAAACCAGCAAACCTAATGCTGTTTTAGCGCGTGCGATGGATCGTATTTTTATTTTACATGCCGACCATGAACAAAATGCTTCTACCTCTACCGTACGTTTAGCAGGTTCTACTGGCGCTAATCCTTATGCTTGTATTTCTGCGGGTATCGCAGCGCTCTGGGGGCCTGCACACGGTGGCGCTAATGAAGCCTGCTTAAATATGCTGAAAGAAATCGGTGATATTTCTCACATCGGCAAATATATTGCCCGTGCTAAAGATCCCAACGATTCTTTCCGTTTAATGGGTTTTGGCCATCGTGTTTATAAAAATTATGACCCACGCGCAAAAGTGATGCGGCAGGCTTGTTATGAAGTGTTGGAAGAAGTTGGCGCACACGACAATCCATTGTTTAAAATTGCAATGGAATTAGAAAAAATTGCTTTGGAAGACGATTATTTTATCAGCAAAAAACTTTATCCTAACGTAGATTTTTATTCTGGCATTACATTAAGTGCGTTAGGCATTCCCAGCAATATGTTCACAGTTATTTTCGCCTTAGCCAGAAC
>JBEPVU010000218.1:0-4013 GCA_041690855.1 Gammaproteobacteria bacterium
TCGTTACTTAGTGCGCGTGGAAGAATTGCGGCAATCGAATACTATTATTCGTCAATGTGTGGAATGGCTTAAAAAGAACCCCGGCCCGGTGATGTTAGAAAATCATAAAGTCACACCGCCCAGCCGTGTGAATATGAAACAGGATATGGAATCCTTAATTCATCATTTTAAATTATTTACTGAAGGTTTTTGTATTCCCGCGGGTGAGGCGTATGCCGCGATTGAGCATCCGAAAGGCGAGTTTGGTATTTATTTAATTTCTGATGGCGCGAATAAACCTTATCGGTTAAAAATCCGCGCGCCTGGGTTTGTGCATTTGTCTGCGTTGGATGAAATGGTGCGTGGACATATGCTGGCGGATGTGGTGGCTGTATTATCCAGTCAGGATATTGTTTTTGGAGAAGTAGATCGCTGATGAGTGTATTATCTGAATCAATACGTCAAGAGATTGATGCGTGGGCGGTGAAATATCCGCCGGAACAGCGGCAGTCGGCGGTGTTGCCGGCGCTTTTGCTGGTGCAGGAGCATAATGAGGGTTGGTTGTCGCGTGAGTTAATGGATGCGGTAGCCGATTATTTAGGCATGCCGGGCATTGCGGTGTATGAAGTGGCGACGTTTTATTCAATGTATGAATTGGAGCCGGTAGGGCGGTATAAGATTGAGGTTTGTACGAATGTTTCGTGTATGTTGTCGGGTTGCGATAAAATAGTAAAACATTTGGAAAAACGGTTGGGGATTGGTTTTGGTGAAACGACGGTGGATAAGAAGTTTACCTTGAAGGAAGTGGAATGTTTAGGAGCGTGTGCGAATGCGCCGATGTTTCAGATGGGGAAGCGGTATTATGAAAATCTCACGGTTGAGAAGGTGGATGAGATTTTGGATCGGTTGGATTGATCACCTCTCCCCCCGGGAGAGGTCGCCGCAAAGCGGCGGGTGAGGGAGCTCTTATCAGCATGAAATTCATTGTTGAAGAAAGCGGTGTTAATCCCCCTCACCCGCCCAGGCTACGCCTGGTCGGCCTCTCCCGCTGGAGAGGCGAAAATGCAGAATTTAAAATTGAATAAAATTATGTTAAATCAAATTTGTTTCCGTACATTACATCTGCCTGAACCCTGGACACTGAAAACGTATGAGAGTGCTGGTGGCTATGCGGTCTGGAGAAAAATTCTGGCGGAGAAAGTTCCGCCGGAGACGATTATTGCGGAATTAAAAACGTCGGCATTGCGGGGGCGTGGTGGTGCGGGGTTTCCAACGGGATTGAAGTGGAGTTTTATTTCACGCAATGCCCCTGGGCAAAAGTATGTGTTGTGTAATTCCGATGAGGGTGAGCCCGGTACGTGTAAAGACCGTGAAATTATGCGCTTGAATCCGCATCAAATGATTGAGGGGATTGCGATTGCAGGTTATGTGATGGGCGCAACGGTGGGTTATAATTTTATTCGCGGTGAGTATGATGAGCCGTTTGAGCGTTGTGAAGCGGCGTTACAAGAAGCGCGTGTGGCAGGATTGATTGGCCATAATATTTTAGGGTCGGGTTTTGATTTTGAATTGCATAATCATTTAGGCGCGGGCGCTTATATTTGCGGTGAAGAAACTGCGCTAATGGAAGCGCTGGAAGGCAAAAAAGGGCTGCCGCGATTTAAGCCGCCGTTTCCCGCGAATTTTGGTTTATATGGCCGGCCGACTACGATTAATAATACAGAAACATTTGCCTCGGTGCCGGTTATTTTAGAGCGGGGCGGGCAGTGGTTTTTGGAATTAGGTAAGCCAAATAATGGCGGCTGTAAAATTTTTAGTGTAACGGGGCATGTTGAAAAGCCGGGTAATTTTGAAGTGCCGTTAGGGATGCCGTTCAAAGATTTATTAGCGCTGGCAGGCGGCGTTAAAGGTGGCCGTAAATTAAAAGCCGTTATTCCCGGTGGCTCTTCCATGCCGGTGTTGCCGGGTGATGTGATGATGGATGTAACGATGGATTATGACGCCATTAGCAAAGCCGGATCGATGTTAGGATCGGGCGCGGTGATTTTAATGGATGATACGACTTGCATGGTAAAAGTGCTGACACGTATTTCTAAATTTTATATGCACGAATCCTGCGGTCAATGCACTCCCTGCCGTGAAGGCACCGGCTGGATGTGGCGCGTGTTAAACCGCATCGAGCGCGGGCAGGGCAGACTAGAAGATTTAACGTTGTTAGATAATGTCGCTGGTAAAATTATGGGACGCACTATTTGCGCCTTAGGTGACGCCGCCGCCATGCCAGTACAAAGTTTCATTAAACATTTCCGGGATGATTTTGTTTATCACATAGAACACAAAGCCTGCCCGGTAGGCGATTTGCATGAGATGTAAGAACAGGAAAAAATTTTATTCTTAATCCCCTCCCCCTTTCAGGGGGAGGGCTAGGGTGGGGGTGAATTAAAATGGAAAATATTCATTTTGTCCGCCAGTTAAGAAGTAACATGACAGATGCCGAACGAAAGTTATGGCGGCATTTGCGGCAAAAACAAATATATGGATATAAATTTCGTCGGCAGCATCCTATAGGGAAATATATTGTCGATTTTGTTTGCGTAGAAAACGGTTTAGTTGTTGAATTAGATGGTGGCCAACATAGTGAACAAATTATTGCTGATAGCAGTAGAACAGAATTTTTAATGAAACGCGGGTGTAAAGTATTACGTTTTTGGAATAATGAAGTATTAAATAATATTGAAGGGGTTAAACAGATTATTGCAGAAGAATTATTGAATTACCCCCACCCTAACCCTCCCCCTGAAAGGGGGAGGGGATAAGATAAAATACTTTCCCCTGAAAAGAAGGGATAAGATAAATAGAGAAGGGATAAGATAAATAGAGAAGGGATAAGATAAATAGAAAAGGGATAAGATAAATAGAAAAGAAGGGATAAGATAAATACTTTCTCTCTGAAAAAGAGGGGATAAGCATATATTCCTTCCCCCTTTCAGGGGGAAGGTTAGGATGGGGGTGAATTAAAATGACATCAGTTATTAAAAAGCAGTAGCAGTAGCGTAAGCGGTAGACAAAAATGATTGAAATTGAAATAGACGGTAAAACATTAGCGGTTGAGCAAGGCTCGATGATTATCGAAGCGGCGGATAATGCCGGGATTTATATTCCGCGGTTTTGTTATCATAAAAAATTATCGATTGCGGCGAATTGCAGAATGTGTCTGGTGGAAGTAGAAAAAGCACCTAAACCGCTGCCAGCCTGCGCAACGCCTGTTACCGCGGGTATGAAAGTATTAACGTGTTCTGCCAAAGCCAAAGATTCACAACGCTCCGTGATGGAGTTTTTATTAATTAATCATCCTTTAGATTGCCCCATCTGCGATCAGGGCGGTGAATGTGAGTTACAGGATTTATCGCTGGGTTATGGTGAGGACGTTTCGCATTACACTGAAGGTAAACGTTCAGTGGCCGATGAAGATATCGGGCCGCTGGTCGAAACCGAAATGACACGCTGTATTCAATGTACGCGCTGTGTGCGTTTTGGTACGGAAGTGGCGGGCATACGTGAGCTGGGCGCTACGGGGCGCGGCGAAAATATGAAAATTGGCACGTATGTAAAACACAGTCTGCAATCTGAAATGTCAGGCAATATTATTGATTTGTGTCCTGTCGGCGCTTTAACCTCTAAACCCTATCGTTTTACCGCGCGCGCCTGGGAATTACTGCAGCAGGAAGCGATTGCGCCGCATGATTGTATTGGCTCCAATGTGTATGTTCATCACCGCAATCAAGAAGTGATGCGTGTCGTGCCGCAGGAAAATGAAGCGATTAATGAAACCTGGATTTCCGATCGTGATCGCTTCAGTTATTTAGGTTTAAAAAGCGCTGATCGTCTGCAACAGCCGTTAATTAAAATTAATAACGTATGGCAGGCAACGGATTGGACGACGGCGCTGGAATATACGGCAGAAAATTTAAAAGCCATTATTGCAAAGCATACCGCGCCACAAATCGCCGCACTTATTTCGCCCAGCGCAACGA
>JBEPVU010000219.1:0-3986 GCA_041690855.1 Gammaproteobacteria bacterium
AAGAGACAGCAGTGTATGTTGTTCATGGCTAATGCGATCTACTACGGTTTCAATAGCAGAATTTAACAGTTCTATAATTAATATTAATAACACTGAACTAATTAATAAAATTTTTTCTACTAACGTTTTGCCCAAATAAGCCCCTAATGGTAACGCCAGCAAAAAACTGCACACTTCCAATGGAAAAACCCATTGATGGCGCCAGGCCGCTTTTAACCCCTGCCACGAATAAACCGTTGCGCGCCATAAATGTTTGATAGGATAACACATGTTACTGTTCTGTCTGCCAAACAATGTTAAGTTCACGTACGGCTTTAACATCATCTAAACGCTGCACGGGCAAGCTATAGGGGGCGCCGCGTACTTTATCGCCTTCGGTCTGTGCTTCCTGCAAAATGGCTTGCATCGCAGCAATAAAAGCATCTAACGCTTCTTTACTTTCTGTTTCTGTTGGCTCAATTAATAAGCACTCTGGCACCAGTAAGGGAAAATAAGTCGTGGGCGCGTGAAATCCATAATCTAATAATCGCTTCGCAATGTCCATCGCATTAACATTATACTGTTTGGCTAATGGATTGATGGTTAAAATAAATTCATGCGTGGCATAGCGGTTTGCGAAAGCCGGTTTATAGCCTATTTTACGTAGACACGCTAATAGATAATTGGCATTTAACGTGGCAAATTCCGCCGCGCGTAATAATCCCTGGCGACCTAGTAAACGGGCATAGATGTAAGCACGCAAAATAATACCGGCATTCCCCATAAAAGCGGACAATTGGCCAATACTGTGCGGGCAATCTTTTTTGGTTAACCAGCGATAACGGTTATTTTCATACGTCACCATGGGTACAGGTAAATAAGGCGCTAACCGTGGGCCGGCCGCTACCGGGCCTGCGCCTGGCCCGCCGCCGCCATGCGGCGTTGCAAAGGTTTTATGTAAATTAATATGCATGACATCAAAACCCATATCACCCGGGCGGACTTTGCCTAAAATAGCATTCAGATTAGCGCCGTCATAATACAACAAGCCACCGGCCTGATGGATAATTTTGGCAATAGCTTCAATGTGTCGTTCAAAAACACCGAGCGTAGAAGGATTAGTCAGCATAATCCCGGCAGTATGGGAGCCTACGGCTGCTTTTAAGGCGTCTAAATCAACATCGCCTTCAGCATTCGTTGGAATTTCACGGACTTTATAACCACACATTACGGCGGAAGCGGGATTGGTACCATGCGCGGCATCCGGCACTAAAATTTCAGTGCGCGCCGCATCACCGCGCGCCTGGTGATAGGCGCGAATCATCGCTACGCCCGCAAATTCGCCTTGCGCACCCGCCATAGGGGTTAACGAAACCGCTTGCATACCGGTGACTTCTTTTAAGATGTCCTGGAATTCATAGACACACTTTAAATAACCCTGGCTATGTTCAGCGGACGACAAAGGGTGCCGGTTGATAAACCCGGCCAAAGACGCTAAGCGATGGGCGCCACGTGGGTTGTACTTCATGGTGCAGGAACCGAGGGGATAAAAATGCGTATCAATACTGAAATTTTTCTGTGATAAGCACGTATAGTGCCGTACCGCCTGCAGCTCTGATACTTCTGGCAGACACGGTTTGGTTTTGCGCAATAATTGTGCGGGAATATCGGTTATAGCCGCTTCCTGTAAAAGTGGCATTTGTGAATGCGCCAGGCGCTGTGGTCGGCTAAGTTCGAAAATTAACATGGTTATAGGCTTTTCAGAGAGTGAGTGAAAGTTTGGGGCATTTTAACGCCCTCTCAGACAAAGTGGAAGAGATATCGGCAACTCCTGTAGGGCTACCTCATTAAAAAATAGCCAATAAGCAACACATTCCATAATATTACAGGTTTCCTGTTATATAAAATTTGAAATGTTACGGGCTGGTAAGCATTATTTTTACAAAAAAATCAGCATTCTCAAATAAACTTAAAATAGCCATTTTATTTATATATTAACTTCTTCTTGACATCTGAATGCTTGTCCTTTTCTCTTCTCTGTTTAATACCTTCTCTTTTTTCTATAAAGTCTTTCATTTTTTCGGAAAATAATTTATCAATCTCATCTGTTGTTTCTTTTGCGTTCTTAAAAAAACTTTGTGGGGCAATCCCTGTTCGATATTTTTTATTAACAGGAACAGACTCCCTGACTTGACAGCGATACAAATAGCGAAAAGCGCCTAAAGCCTTTATATAATCATCAATAGTTAATAAAAAATCCTCCGGACGTTTATCTAAAATTTCTAAATATTCACGCACATCTTTTAAAAATGGGTGCTCATCTGATGCAAGCTGTTCGCTAGAATTCTGCCGAAAAGTTACTCCTTGCCCATGCAATTTTTTCGGAATAGCAATAGTCCACCACAGATTGCCATGCTTGTTAGGGTCTTTTTCTGCTGTAATTTGTGCGCTCTCAATTTTTAATTCTTCTATATTTCCATTTTTTTTATTAACTTGTTCTTCTAAAGTTTGAATCTTCTCATTTTCAATTTCTTCTTGTTTTCCTCTAGTGAGGTAAGGAATTCCCTTTTCATCTAATAACTTTTCTCGCTCATCCTGAAGTTTTTTATCAATCTCTTCTATTTCATCTTTTAATCTTTTTATTGAATTTTCATTATCGAGCAAAACGAGCTTTGATTTTTCTTTCAATATACAATCTGAAGGAATATGATCATATTCTAAATTAGTACCAGTATTCCGATGTAATCTTAAATCATCGTAAGTGCCAACATCCCAAAGTTTAGTACAATAATTATTGTCCTTAGGATAGCCATTTTTAATATAACCCGTTTTAGACCATGTTTTTAATGTTCGTTCTGGGCGATAAATAACCCATTTAGGCCTATTTATATCTTTTGGGTTTTTCTCATAATCTTTATTGCATACAATTTCCCTGATAGCCTTTGCAATATTTTTATAATTTAAACAAAGACCAGTTAAAAACTCCTTGATTTTTATATCCTTCAGGTCTTTTTCCAATTTATTTTCATCATTAAAAACCTTTGTTCGTTTTAATTCATCCCAAATTAAACCTGCCCTATATTGGTAAATATCATTCCACCACTCTATAAATTCATTTCTTGAAATTATTTTACCTTTATCTGCTCCCAATTTTCTTAAACATTTCAAAACATCTTTCCGTAAAATAATTACTTCACCAGGTTCGGGTTCGACTGAACTTAGTTCTATCGAATCATTACTTATAGCTCTCCATCCATCTGACAATCGATCCTTATCATTCAAAATACCTTTTTGCTTTAACTCTTTCCAAATAGCAGCAGCTTGAGGCTTATATTTTTGTTCAAAGTAAGCGATAAATCGTTTTCCAGTAATAGCTACCGTTCCAGAACGCTTACCGCTGCCTTTAAATTGTCGGAATTGTTCCCCGCTCATGCGCCAAGGGTTGGTGTTTGCAAAATTAAAGTCCTCATACCGATTATATAGCACCTTGCCATTCTGTAAAATCCGCCAATATATCTTTCCCTTTTGAATCGTAGCTTCTACCACTTGCCCTTCTTCAAACTTAAGCTCCAATGCCTTAACTAAAAAAAGTAAGAATTTGGAGTTCCAATCTTTTTCATCAAATGCTTCTTTTAAAAGTTCTTGAAATTGTTGAATCCCTTCTATATTGAGATAATCTTTTATAGCTTTTTCTAGACTTTCTTTTACTAGAACAATAGTTTGACAGTTTTCATAAGCGCTTTGTAAAGAACCCAATTGTTTTTCGAAAACCCTTGGAAATTTACACATACTTAGCGCCGCATTAACTAAAGCTTCGTTAAATTTATCGGGACTTCTTTTTTGCAATTTTTGCAATTGCTTAAAAATTTTTCCTTTTGAATTCGCAGAAAGAGGAGACGGGGGTTCTTCTGGTTCCATCATTGTATTTGCAGGTTCTTTTTTTAAAGGCATAAAAACCTCATCAGCTTAAATTAAGCAATAAGTTAATAATAACCTGTCTCTTATAC
>JBEPVU010000220.1:0-3960 GCA_041690855.1 Gammaproteobacteria bacterium
AATTACTTACTGAGTAGGTGAATATTACCATCCCATTTTGTCCATTAAGCCTAAAAAAGGCTTTTAGGATTGCCTGAATATAAAGGCTATTGACGTTTAGTAAAACTCTGTGCCAAATTGGCAGCCTATGATAAAAAGCAGGAGCTTTAATGATGTTTGAGTTAATCCAGGCCATTCCCTTTAGTTTTGCAGCGTTGTTCCCGGTGCTAAACCCCTTAGGTTCAGCAATTATTTTTTTGACGTTTACGCAAAGTTTATCCGAACCCGCGATTCAAAAATTAGCGTTGAAAATAGCGATTAATACTTTCTTTTTATTAGTGGTTGTATTGTTAACAGGTTCCTGGATTTTGCGGTTTTTTGGTATTACGATTCCGGTGGTGCAGATTGGCGGCGGACTGGTGGTTGCTTATATTGGCTGGACATTATTAAATCAATCCAATGGCAGCAATAGTAATAGTCCAGCCAAAGCAAGCAATGAAGAAGAAGCCAATCAATTAGCTTTTTTTCCACTGACTATGCCGATTACCGCAGGCCCAGGGTGTATTGCAGTTACCTTAACAATAGGCGCGCATGAATTTACGCATCACATCACCACCACTTTATTAGGCCAGGCCGGCGCCGTTATCGGCATTTTATTAGCCGCTTTGAGCATCTTTTTTTGTTACCGCTATGCTGATCGCTTAACCAATAAACTCGGTGTTTCGGGTAAACAAGTCATTATGCGTCTTTCCGCTTTTATTAATCTTTGTATCGGTATTGAAATTATCTGGCATGGGGTGCAGGCGTTATTGGGATGAAAAATGATAAATGTTGTTATTACTTATCTGAAGAATTATTTTCTGCAACAGTCATACCAGCGATAACACCAATGATAGCAATATCTTGTGGCAAAAATTCCTGCAGCATTTTTTTATCAGCCAGAATTTCGCAAGCAGATTTAGTAATAGGTAACGATCCATCCGGTGGTTCGATAATAACTTTGTCATTTTTGTGTTGGGCAATAAGCTTATAGCGTTGTTTAGGTTGATTTGACATGACTTTTTCCTTTTAAAGAGATTTTATGGGAGTAGTGTTTAAACAGTCTGATACGATGTTTTTCAATATTTCAAATGAAACAGGCTTAGTAATAAAGCAGTTAATGTTAGCCGCTATACATTCTGCTTGTAATTGTTCAGTATGAGTATAAGCGCTTAACATAATAATAGGTCTTGGCGCTATTTGATGGATGTTTTCCAACTCACGAATCGTTTTGCTGGCTGTAAAACCGTCTATATCGGGCAATCCACAATCCATAAAAATTAAATCGTAGCTGTTTAAGCATAAAGCTATTGCCTGGTTGCCATTGACCGCACAATCAACGGTATAACCCCAATTTTTCAACATTTGATGATGTACATAGAGTGTAATAGGATCATCATCAACCAATAATACATATGGCATCATTTCTGGCTCCTTGCCTATTGATTTACAAGGAGGCTAATTTTTTGGCTTCGAGCAGGCGATTAGCCAATTTAAGCAAGGCATCGCCAGATTGAATAATGTCATTAACATAATTTTTTTGTGCAAAAGTCAGGTTTTCATCGCGTAAAAGAACGGCATTTCCTAAAATGCCTGTTAAGGGAGTCCGCAGTTCATGGCTCAGGTCGCGCAGACTAAGTGGTAAATTGACAATTTCCATATTTAACTCCTGTTGCTTTACTTTGGGGCGTTTATTGAGCTTTATGTAAGGTTTGGAAAGTGAGAAAATATGGTAGACTACTTTGCAAACTTTACTAAACTTGTTGAAATGTATAATAAACTTTACATTATGTCAAATTATTTTGACAAATCTTTACTTGTCTCAGAAATGGCCTTCTATGTACGCAGGCGATGACTCACCTGCAGCGCGAGGCGCACGCCTAAGAAAACTAAGGCTGATGGCGGGGTTAAGCACAGCCGAACTGGCTATTAAGGCAGGATTTAGCCGCGCTTCCATCAGTTATTGGGAAAATGCTGCTTTCAGCGGGCTGTCCCATAAAGGTGCGGAAAAAATCGTCAACGTGTTAAATGAAGAACATGGTATTAATTGCGATGTGGGCTGGTTGCTACTGGGCATAGGAGATATGCCTACCTGGAACATTGCAAGTCTGCCAACCGATATTCAGTTTCCGATAGCAAAAAAAAATAAGGCTATTATTCAAGAAATAGTGAATATAGATAAACGGCGCGAGGAAATAGAATTATTTACTAAGAACTATAACCAAGCAGTTGTTATGCAATTGCAGCATAATCTGATGAATCCTTTGTATCGAGCCGGTGATTGGGTAGGGGGTTGCTGGGAAGCTATTAAGCCAGAATTAATTGGCAAAAGCTGCATTATAAGATTAGACCATTCATCAGAAGTCAGAATTTTAAAATCAAGCACGCAGCCTGAAAAGTTTAACCTATGCCTTATGGCCTACGCAGAGGATGCATCACAACCTTTTGAATTAAAAGATTTGTCTCTTAAAGAAGCGGCAGTCATTATACGGGTTTGGAGATAAACAAAATTTTTTATAACTTGATACTTTGAGACTATTTCACAGGAGGTTTCAACTTGACGAATATTGTTGATATTTTTTTTGGTCTAGGCTTATTCTTTAATGCGATCTTATTTATTCCTCAGGCATTAAAAATATTCAAACATAAAGATGCGGATGAGTTATCGCTTTTTACTTTTGCAGGTTTTAATTTAATGCAATTTTTCTCGGCATTACATGGTTATTTGGTTAAAGACTATATTTTAATGACTGGTTTTTTACTAAGTCTTATTACAGGAGGTATGGTTACAATAATGATTTTATTATACAGGAAAAAAATAAAGTGATGACTGATATAGGCATTTTTTGGGATTATTAAAATGTATGACCATTCTTAAGTGAATTTGCTGAGTAGACAGAATTTTATTATCGTTACTACAATGCACATAGTTTTATTTTTGTTGGAGTTTGATTTATGAAAGGTCCTAAGAATGGCATTTTAAAAGCTTCGATAAAAGATACGCCGCTTGAATATAGAAAGTTTTTTCATAAATCTTCTTGCATGCTTCTTATCAGTGTTGGTCAAATCTATCATGAGGGTGAAAAGTTATCTTTAGTGATTGATCTAATCAATAATAAATTTAAAACTTGCACAATCATGCTGTGCGATACTTTACAAAGATATAATTTGATGGAAGATTATAATGAAAAAGAAGCTTATCAATTAACCTTACGGCAAGGCGCAGAATGGTTAAATATAAATGAATTACTATTTTCTCCTAAATTCTTTAAATCTAAGGCTATATTATGAATACGCTTAATTTAGATGAGAGGCTTGTAAAAGCCTCTTTTAGAGAATGTTCTTTAGAGGATAGAAAAGAATTTCACCAAGCTACCTGCTTAATACCTATTAGCGTAGGCCAATCTGTTCATGAAGATAAAAAATTTTTAGCGACTATTAAACTTATTAATAATTCTTTCTATTCTTGTACTATCTTAATTGATGATCTTGTTCAGCGACACACCTTAAAAATTAAATATCCAAATTTGAAAGATGCTTTTTTGCATAAAAAAGCTTTAGAAGAAGGGGAACAATGGTTAGAGCGAAATGAGTTTTACCTGCGTGAGCTGACCATTCCGTATCAAATTGATAGATGGAATACATGGCTTCAACATGCAGATTATAAGAAAAAATTTAATGAAATTAAATCCTTTTATGACAAAGATGCTGTTTATCGTGATGCCATTCATAGTAACATTGAAGACTATCTTGGTCGATGTATTACTCGGGCTACTAAAGAAAATTTTAACTATAGGGAGGCATTTTTATTATGTTTGAATTATCTTATGGAAGAATGTGCAGTTATGTGTCTTTGGGTATATGGGAAATATGAATTTGAAATTTATCCTAGTGGCAGAAATAAAGCCATGGCAGCTACCTATGAACGATTGATTAAACCTT
>JBEPVU010000221.1:0-3958 GCA_041690855.1 Gammaproteobacteria bacterium
GGCATATTTTTTTAACATATTATTCAATCCGTAACGTTTCGATAGGATCCAGCCTTGCTGCCTGCAAAGCGGGATAATAACCAAAGAAAATGCCGGTTAACGCGGAGATTGTAAATCCTGCCATAATCGGTAAAAGAAAAATCGCAAATTGCCAATGCGCAAATTGCGCAATAATAAAGGAAATAAAAATTCCTAAAATAATGCCGATTAAACCACCGGCTACAGAAAGTACAATCGCTTCGCTTAAAAATAAATGCTGAATATCACGCCGCCGTGCGCCTAACGCCAGCCGGATGCCAATTTCGCGTCGCCGTTCCAGCACTGAAACCAGCATAATATTCATCACGCCAATACCACCGACTAACAATGAAACACTGCCGATTAAACCTAATAACCAGGTAAAAATTTTCTGCTGGCTGGTCATACTATTAATCAATTCCTGCGCGCTGCGGAAAAAAATTTTCTGCGCACTATTATTATCGCCGATTAAATACTGTGTAATTGCCGCTTCAACCTGATTAATAGCGGCATTTTCCGTCAAGCGCATGACTATATTGTTTATTCTGGCATACTTATTTAATAATCCGGCTGTTTTAATCGGAATAATAATCGAATGATTAATATCCTGATCAAAAAAACTATTGGCCTGCCAATCATCCGCTACGCCGACAATCGTAAAAAATGTTTTACCTAATTTAATCTGCTTACCAATAGGGTTATTAAATTGCAATTGCTGATAAAGCTGTCTGCCAATCACACAATAGGTACTATAACCATCTAAATCCGAAATAAACCGTCCTTGCAGCATATTAATTTTAATAACCGATTGTAGTGCGTGTGATGCGCCAATCACACTCGCTTCTAAATTTGCATCACCATACGTTGCGGTTGCATATAACAATATATAAGGCGCAACCTCGCGCAGTGCTGGAATTTTATGGGGCAATTGTAAAACCGTATTTAAATCCAGCGCTTTATTATCAGCCGATTTTGCATCCGTCTGCCGGTAAATCGCCAACGATAACATGTCCGTCCCTAGCCTTTTAAACTGCGCCAGCGCCTGCTGCGTTGCTAACTCCCCACTCGACACCATCGCCACCACCGACGCTGTACCCACCAGAATCCCCAACATCGCCAGCAACGTCCGCAACTTAGTTGAAATAAGATTATGAAAGGCTTCGATAAAATAGTTCATCCCCCTATTATATGCCATAATTAAACCGAGCAGGCCAAAACAGGAGCAAGCATTATGGCAAAAAATCTCGCCCAGAAGCTAATCGAATCCCATCTCGTTGAAGGTAAAGCGCAGCCAGGCGAAGAAATTGGCCTGCGCATAGATCAAACGCTGACCCAGGACGCTACCGGCACCCTCGTGATGCTCGAGCTGGAAGCCATGAATCTGCCTCAGGTCAAAACTGAAGTTTCCGCCCAATACGTGGATCACAACTTGTTACAAACCGACTTTAAAAACCCCGATGACCACCTTTTCCTCCTGAGCGCCTGCCGCCGGTTTGGCGTGTGGTATAGCCGCCCGGGCAATGGCGTCAGCCATCCTGTGCATATGGAACGCTTTGGTAAGCCAGGCAAAACATTATTAGGCTCCGATAGCCACACCTGCGCGGCCGGTTCCATGGCCATGCTCGCCATGGGTGCTGGTGGACTGGAAGTCGCGATGGCGATGGCAGGGCATCCTTTTCACATTAAAATGCCGAAAATTATGGGCGTAAAACTCATAGGCAAACTGCCGGATTGGGTCAGCGCGAAAGATATTATTTTAGAAATGCTGCGCCGTCACACTGTTAAAGGTGGCGTAGGAAAAATCATTGAATATTATGGTGAAGGATTAGCGGAACTCAGCGCGATGGACAGACATGTTATCGCTAATATGGGTGCCGAATTAGGCGCTACCACCAGCCTGTTTCCCTCCGATGAACCCTTACGGGAATTTTTAAAAGCGCAGGGACGGGAAGAAGACTGGTATGAATTAAAAGCCGATGCGGACGCAAACTATGACGAACATGATGAAATCGATTTAGCCACCTTAGAACCTTTAATTGCGCTGCCCAGCAGTCCCGATAAAGTAGTACCGGTGCGTGAAGTCGCTGGCCGTGAAATTTATCAAGCGTATGTTGGCTCATCCGCAAATCCCGGCCTGCGTGATTTTGCCGTTGCCGCTGAAATAGTGGCTGGCAAGCAAGTGGCTGCTCAAGTTTCGTTTGATATTAATCCGACTTCACGTCAAATCCTGGAAAATATGGTGTCATTAGGATTATTAGGCAAATTAATTCACGCGGGTGCGCGTATTCATCAGGCAGGTTGTAATGGCTGCATTGGCATGGGGCAGGCACCAGCCACGGGACGCATTAGTTTACGCACAGTGCCGCGTAATTTTCCTGGCCGCTCCGGCACGAAAGAAGATCAGGTTTATTTATGCAGCCCCGAAACTGCGGCGGCTTCGGCGCTAACGGGCGTGATTACCGATCCGCGCACGTTAAAAATGCCTTATCCACGTTTCAGTGAACCCACAAAAGTGATTGTTAATACTGAAATGTTAGTGCCACCAGCGCCTGGCGGTGAAAAAATTAAATTAGAAAAAGGGCCGAATATTAAATCATTGCCGGATATGCCACCGTTAGAAAAAACGATTAGCGGCCCGGTATTAATTAAAGTAGGCGATAATATTTCAACGGATACTATTTTACCGGCCGGTGCGCGCGTGCTGCCGTATCGCAGCAATATCCCTGGCATCAGTAAATTTGTTTTTGCGCAACTGGATGAAGCCTATCCTGAACGTGCGTTAAAATATCAGCAAACGGGATCAATGATTGTCGGCGGTGAAAATTACGGTCAGGGTTCCAGCCGCGAACATGCGGCGTTAGCGCCGCGTTATTTAGGCGTGCGTGCAGTCATCGCCAAAAGTTTTGCGCGTATTCACGCACAGAATTTAATTAACTTTGGTGTTTTGCCATTATTGTTTAGCGATTTGTCTGATTATGATAAAATTGATTTTATGGATGAATTAGTGCTTGAGCAAGTGCGGGACATCATTCAAAAAGGCCAGGAAGTAATCGTAATTAATAAGACCAAGAACCAGCAATATCACCTGCGGCATACATTAAGCCCGCGTGAAATTAAAGTGCTATTGGCGGGTGGGTTGATTAATACGGTTAAGAAAAATTAATGCTTTTTGAAGAGTGAGAAAATTGTGTGGAACAATTTAAATAATTCATCGACCAAGTCAAAACGCTCAATGTTTTTTTATGAAGCTAATCGACTGGGCAAGAAAAATAATCAGCGAGATAAAGTCCATGGCGATAAAAATCGTTATTTGAAAGATTTTCATCCAACGTCCCACGGAATGACGACTGTTTATCAGCGTCAGCGGCAAAAAATTGTTCACATTCGATTTAGTGAGACTATTAAGCATATTCTGGGTTTAATATTTAGATGTCAGGATTATATAGTGTTCTTTATTTGCCCTGACGGCACTCAAATAGAGTATCAAGATGGCGTTGCTCCCAATTTTTATCGAAAAAAATTTCATGAAATACTGGGCAGACAAGCGCATAATGGCTTTACAACTTTTGATGCAGTAGTAGGTATTTTAAATTTACTCGTCATCCATACTAAAAATAATCCTGAAAAAATTAAGCAAATGCTTAACTCACAAGGACATTATAAACAAACCTTACTGCATTTTTTCGTGACTACAGGTGATTACGCGGCCATAAAATTACTGATAGAACAGGGTTGTGATATTAATGCGCCGGATAAGGATGGAACAACCCCTCTTCATGCCATGTTTGATTTCAAAGGCGAGTATCCTGTTTGTTTGCCTGATCGAAAATTACTGGAATTTTTATATGAAAACGGCGCTGATTTTTGTGCTAAAGATGATCAAGGAATGACGCCACTCACATTGGCAGTTAACTCGATTTATCATCTGTCTCTTATACAC
>JBEPVU010000222.1:0-3920 GCA_041690855.1 Gammaproteobacteria bacterium
AGATGTGTATAAAGAGACAGCCCATCTCCTGTTCTTTTTTAGCATCAAATGTGCCTGTTTTAGGATCGGTAAAAGAATGTTTAGCATCGCCAAAAAAAGTGAAAATCCAATCATCCACTTCGACTGCCGCCATTTCTTCAGCAAAAGATTGTAGTGACGCCGGCGGAACTTGTGGATCTTGATAACCCTGTAAAATTAAAAGTTTGGTTTTAATCGCCTGCGTAGGTAAATCAGATTTCGCCAATACCCCATGCATACTAACGCCAGCCTGCAGATTAACGCCGCTTCTCGCCACTTCCAACAGGCACATACCGCCAAAGCAAAACCCCACAGCACCTATTTTATCCGATTTAATAAACTGATTTTTTGCGGCTGCTTCGTAAGCTAATAGTGCGCGCCTTCTGACGAGCTGACGATCTTGTAAAAAAGGCGTTATTAATGCAAAACAACCTTCCATAGTATCCGCCACGGCGGCATTACCATACATATCGGCAACCAAAACAGCAAAACCTTGTTCGGCTAATTTTCTGGCATACTGTAACGCGAATTCACCGCGGCCTTCAAAGGCAGGAAAAACAATAATGACCGCTGATTGCTTTACCTGCGAATCATAAAATAATTCACCGATTAATTTAGTTTTATCGTCAAAATATTCAATCGTTGCTTGTTTCATATTGATATCCTATAGCTATAAGTTTCATATTCTAACAAAGTCAGGCGATAAAAAAACCTGTGGATAACTCTGTGGAAATCCTTAGCATAACACGTTAAGAATCCTTATTTTTCCGCCTGAAACGGTTGCTTTGCGTCTTTTTCATATTTTAAAAAAATCAACTATAAATCAATCAGTTACGCGTAATACATTGATTTTACAAGCAACTTCTCTTTGACAGGCGTACCTTTATGCAAAAAAGTTAAGTTCTGTGTATATCTTAAGCAATAAGGCGGATAATCCTCACTCCATCTCCCTATTGCACTTGCCCTCTTAGGGATTAGAATAGTTATCAAATTCTAAACAAAAAATAAGGCTTTCAGCATGACCGTTTTGCGCATTATTATCGCTCAGTTAAATTTTCCGGTAGGGGACATTACGGGCAATACTCAAAAAATGATTGCAGCCACCCAGCAGGCGCGCGATGAATTAAAAGGCGATATGATTATATTCCCTGAGTTAGCATTAAGCGGCTACCCCCCCGAAGATTTATTATTGCGCACCGATTTTCATCAACAGATTCAACAGGCGCTGCAAGCAATTTGTGCGCAGACAACTGGCATTACCGTTGTATTAGGTTATCCTGAAAAAACCGGCGCTCAACTTTATAATGCCGTTTGTGTTATCGAAAATGGCAACGTTATTTTAAATTATCGCAAACAATACCTGCCAAATTTTGGTGTATTTGATGAAATGCGCTATTTTAACGCCGGCAACCAGACCGGTATTTTCACACACAAAGGTATTCGCTTTGGCATTATCATCTGTCAGGATTTATGGCATCCTGAACCCATTGCCATTGCCGCCAAAGCGGGCGCACAAATTATTATTTGCCCGAATGCTTCGCCTTTTGAAACGACTAAAACACAACAGCGTGAAAATGTTTTACAACAACGCATTGCCGAGCAAAAATTACCGATTATTTATACTAATCTAATCTGTGGACAGGATGATTTAATATTTGATGGTGGTTCATTGGTGATGAACGCGCAACAACAAATTTGTGTGCAAGGCGATTTTTTCCAAGAACAATTATTGCCTGTCGATATTGATCTTAACACGCAACAACCGCTTGCAACCGCTTTACCCGCACCCTTAACCGTTGAAGAAAAAGTGTATCAAGGATTAGTTTTAGCGGTACGGGAATATGTTAATCGTAATAAATTTCCTGGCGTATTAATTGGTGTTTCCGGCGGCATCGACTCTGCGTTAGTATTAGCTATTGCAGTGGATGCGTTAGGAAAAGATCGAGTACACGGTGTTGTATTGCCATCACGCTATACGTCTGAACTCAGCATGCGATTACTTAATGAAATTATCAAAAATTTTGCCGTGCCTACAATTGGCATTTCCATTGAAAATAGTTTTCAAAGTTTTTTAGATAGCCTGGCGCCGGTATTTCAAGACTTACCAAAAGACATTACAGAAGAAAATTTACAAGCCCGCTGCCGCGGCGTATTAATGATGGCGCTATCTAATCAAACAGGTAACTTAGTATTAACAACCGGCAATAAAAGTGAAATGGCTGTGGGTTATGCGACTTTATACGGTGATATGGCAGGCGGCTTTGCGGTCATAAAAGATGTTTATAAAACGCTGGTTTATCGCCTGGCGCGCTATCGCAATAGTATCAGTCCACAAATTCCGCAGGCTATTATTGACAGGCCGCCCACTGCCGAATTAGCGCCTGATCAGAAAGATCAGGATACGTTACCGCCTTATGACATACTCGACCCGATATTAGAACTTTATATCGAACAGGATAGCAGCGTTGCGAGTATTATCGCCCAAGGGTTTGATGAAAACACAGTGAAAAAAGTAATTAAATTAATCCATGCCAGCGAATACAAACGCCGCCAGGCGCCTCCTGGCCCCCGCGTTACTTCGCGAGCGCTGGGGCGGGAGAGGCGGTATCCGATTACGTTGGGGTTCAATTACTATTGATTAGGTTCTGTTCTTACTAGTAGATAGCCTGGATGACAACGGCGATTTCATGCAAGGGGCATCATCGCGTTTATGCTGGTTAGCCAGTGTTCCCCCCTTTTTGTAAACCCGCTATAAATACATCCATGTACGCTCAAGTGCCGCTTCCTGCGGCACATGGTTTACAAAAAGGGGGGAACACTGGCTAACGCTAGTATGCTTAATAAAGCTAAGCAAATAACTCGGCTTCATGCTCTAATTTTTCCAAATTTAAAGCTCTTGGAATATTTAAATTATAGCTTTTATCCAAATAAGGATACATATCTAAAATCATTAATGGCGATTCCTCTTTGATATTAACCTCAGTGTTTAGAAGGATAAAACCTAGCTTTTCATAGAATGGTATGGCAGTTTTTTTAGAATCAACAATTACATATCTGCAACCTACGTGCGGCATAATCGCATTTTTAATAATCATATAAGCATGGTTAATCAAATGCTTTCCGTAACCACGGCCTTGAACGCTTTTATCGATAGCTAATCTTGCTATTTTAATTGCAGGATAAACTTTTAACTGTTCAGCTAATCTATTTGAGTCGGGAATTTTTATCTCACTGCATATTAAAGAAAGAAAGCCAAGAACTCTGTTAGGCATATTTTCTGCAACTAAGACATAAGTCTTAGTAATATTTTTTTCATGCCAATCTAGTGCATGTTTCTGTAGAAAAATCTTCAAGAGGTGGAAGTTTTTATCGCCAAGGGATAGCCTGTTTGTGTTATCACCTTGGCGAATTTCGCGTATATATACATCTTCCATAAATAATAAAGAGTCCTTAACTTAAGAATGATTGTGATTTTTTGAATCAAATTTCGTATACCCATTTTCTTGATATTCCTTCCACTGAGCATCGCCTTTTTCAATCATTGTTTGAGTCACAGCATTTTTTTGTGGTTGGTTGTTTACAAATTGTTCTTCAAATGCTCTGGCATCTTCATCTGTAAGCGTAACCCCACCAAAAGTAGTCGATGTAATTGCCATATTTATTTCTCCCTCTGTAAATGATAGATAAAAATCCATTTTCCTTGATAGGAACAATCTTGATTTCTAATTAGTCCTAGTTAAAGATATTCGCAGTTGCGAACTTAGTAGTAGTATAGGAGATGTTACGCGTATATTACAGCACAATCTGTGATTATTTGATAAAAAGGTATAAAAAAACTCCAAAAATATTCTCTGTACATGACAAAATTTCATATTCTTTGTGCAGTTAAATTTGGATTTTCT
>JBEPVU010000223.1:0-3932 GCA_041690855.1 Gammaproteobacteria bacterium
CGTAAAAAGCGCACCGCATCGGTTAAATCGCCCGTCAGTTGGCCATTAATTTGTAACACTGATAACGCGCCTTTTTTAAGCAATGGAATGGTGGCGGTGAGTTGTTTAACCTGACTGGCAAATACTTGTCCTGATTGACTCAATAATTTCATCCCTGATCCGGCAAATACTAATTCGCCTGAAAAATGTTTTAACAGCGGCCATTTTGGCCAGTAGGCTAAATCACCGTCTTTAATCTGGCTGTCCACGATAAACACGCCATTATTTTTTTCAAAGGGAAACTCTTTTAAATTGCCGTTAATGACTAACGTGCCTTGAATATCCGCAAAGCGCAACACAGCGTTATTTAACCATTGCACTAATTCGGGCGATAATACTGTTAAAGGTAAATAATCATTAACATGCTGCGCGCTAAAAATTTGATAACCGGCCAATAAATTTAAATAAGGACTGCTATTGTCGGCGGGCAGCCGTAGATCAAATTGCGTATTAATACGCGCATCCGCATTACTTAAAACAATTTGTTTTGCTTTAATATGCCAGCCATCTGCTGCCTGTTGCCAGTTTAAATCGGCATTTAATGTGTTTAAATAAACGGGGGCGCGGAATAATCTGCCAAAATCAATTAAAGCATTAGTGGCTTTTAATTTAATCTGTCCGCCATTTTTCAAAGGTTGCCACGATACTGTGCTGTCCATATGTTTAATAACGAGTGGGCTTTTATTGTCATACCAGTGCAATGTTAAATCCTGCAAAGTTATGTTACGGCCGGCAAACATTTCAGCCATCTCTTTACTAAACGTGCCAGTATCTTCATGGGTATGATGGCTGGTTAAGGGTGTATTAATACCGCTGATGATAATTTGTCCTTTACTGTCTCGCTGCACCGTTAAAAATAATCCTTTCAACCGCAAACGCCCTAGCTGAAAATGTCCGTTCACCATGCTGCGGATTAGATTAATGCCAATATCTAATTCATCGACATGCAATAGTGGTTCTGTGTGTGCATCATTTAAAATCGTTACTTCATTACATTGTAAAATCGGTTGGAAGCCTTCCCAATGAATCGCAAGTTGGTTTATGGTGACAGGTTGTTCTAATAATGCGCTCGTCCATTTTTCAATAAAAGGTTTTTGTTTTTCCAGCCAGGGTGTTGCTAAACGCGCGGCGCTGATTAATAAAGCCGCCAGCAATAGAAAAAAGATAAAGGTTATCCAGAGTGTGTGATGTATATGAATTAAAGTTTTTTTCATTTAATAAATTCGAAAGCGGCGCTGCCAATGATTTAACAGCATAACAAACCAGGGCCATATTAACATGCTGGTAATCGCAGGCACCCAGAACCAATAAAGATTATTGCCTAATTGCCCTAATACGCCTTGAATCCACAATAGCAATGCTTGATAAATAATGACCAGGATAAAAATACAGCAGGCTTGCTGCATTAAGGGAAACATTCTAATCTGTCTATGCAGACGCTGGGCGAAAAAGGCTACTACACAAAGCGCTAAGGCGTGTTCGCCTAATAAAGTGCCGTATAACACATCTAATAACAATCCTAAAACCCAGGCAATGCCAACACTGATCCGATGCGGCATAGCCATAATCCAATATACAATCACTAAAACTAACCACAGAGGTTGAATGGATAGAATCCAGTCTGGCAACGGTAAAATACTCAGCGCCAGCGCTACTAAGAAACTTAGCGCAATAACTAATATTGCGCTTAAAGAAAGAGTGGGAGACGTCATTATTTTTTACTCTTGACCGGCGACTTATGTTTTCCTCCTGGTTTCATCGCGGGTATGGATTTGGATACATCAATGTCTGGCACAGCCGGCGGCCAGATTAATAATAAGGGTTGATTACGATTTAAGCGTGCGCTCGGCGTTACTTCAATATGCGTAAATTGCGCGCCGGTATCGTGTTGTATACGCGCAACAATACCCATAGGATAACCTTCTGGATAATGGCCGCCTAAGCCTGAAGTCACTAATAAATCACCTTCTTTAACATCCACTGTATCGGGAATATCGGTTAATAGCATTTTTTCTAAATGTCCCTGCCCTACGACAATACCGCGCACGCCATTACGCGCATCTTGCACCGGCACTGCGCTGCGTAAATCGGAAATTAATAACAGCCGGCTGGTTAACTGACCGACTTGAATAATCTGTCCCATAACGCCATTCGCATCTAACACCGGTTGTCCCACATAGATATCCGCTTTACGGCCTTTATTTAAAATCAATTCACTCATCAAAGCGCCGGTGGAAACAGCTAATAAATGAGCGATAGTAATGCGTTGATTTTTTAAACGCGGCGTTGCTTGCAATAACGCGCGCAATTCCTTATTTTCATTTTCCAACGCAATTAAATTCTGTAATTGCGCTTGCAATAATAACTGCTGTGCTTTTAATGACGTATTTTCCGCTAATAATCTTTCGCGGCTTGATAAATTATCGCTTAATGTCTGCATACCCCTGATAGGAGCATTCACTAAGTATTGCAGAGGCGCAACCAGCGCCGTCAGCGCATTCCGTAACGGCGCTAAATAATGCTGGCGTTGATCCAGCACCATTAAAGCAATCGATAATAGTGTTAAAAAAAATAAGCGCGAGCCCATTTGGGGGCCACGGGTGAACATCAATTTAATAGCCAACTCCTTGTAACTTTAAATAAGCAAACATTATTTCTTAATTATTCCTGCAACAAAAAATCACCGCCGATTTCATCCATAATTTCTAGCGCTCTGCCGCCGCCACGTGCAACACAGGTTAAAGGATCTTCTCCAATCGTTACAGGTAGTCCCGTTTCTTCGGTTAGTAAACGATCTAGATGCTTTAATAATGCGCCGCCACCGGTTAACACCATACCACGCTCGGCAATATCAGAAGCCAGTTCAGGTGGCGTTTTTTCCAGCGCCGCACGCACTGCACCGACAATACCGGAAAGCGCTTCTTGTAACGCCTCCAGAATTTCATTGCTATTCAGTATAAAGCCGCGTGGTACCCCTTCGGCAATATTACGGCCACGCACTTCCATATCTTTAACTTCACTGCCTGGAAAGGCCGTGCCAATTTCATGTTTAATCCGCTCTGCCGTTGTTTCGCCAATCAAGCTGCCATAGTTACGGCGTACATAGCTGATAATGGCTTCATCGAAGCGATCGCCGCCGATTCGCACCGATTGCGAATAAACAATACCACTTAAAGAAATGATAGCAACCTCGGTAGTGCCGCCACCAATATCCACTACCATAGAACCCCGTGCTTCTTCTACGGGCAAGCCCGCGCCGATAGCAGCCGCCATGGGTTCTTCAATCAAATAAACTTCGCGCGCACCAGAGCCAATAGCCGTTTCACGAATCGCCCGGCGTTCAACCTGCGTAGAACCACAAGGTACACACACCAGCACACGCGGACTGGGGCGCAGAAAGCGGTTTTCATGCACTTTATGAATAAAGTGTTGCAGCATTTTTTCAGTGACATAAAAATCGGCTATCACGCCATCTTTCATAGGGCGGATGGCGCTGATATTGCCTGGGGTACGCCCCAGCATTCGTTTGGCTTCCAACCCTACTGCTACTACCTTCCGTTGATTACCACCGGCGGGATCCTGCCGGATAGCTACTACCGAGGGTTCATTTAAAACAATGCCCTCACCACACACCCAGATTAAAGTGTTAGCCGTGCCCAAATCAATTGCAATATCTTTCGAAAACAAACCGCGTAATTTACGTAACATGTTCAGTATCCAGGTAAAAAGAATAATTTTTTTAAAGACATAATTTCACCTCTCCCCCCGGGAGAGGTCGCCGCGTAGCGGCGGGTGAGGGAGCTCTTAATCAGTATGAAATTCATTATTGAAGAAGGCTTTTTTTATTCCCCTCACCCGCCCAGGCTGCGCCTGGTCGGCCTCTCCCGCTGGAG
>JBEPVU010000224.1:0-3925 GCA_041690855.1 Gammaproteobacteria bacterium
TTTACGTTGTCGGTTAAGTCTTTCCACGTGCCGCCCACGCCTTTTACCACCGCCTGGCCGCCCAGCTTTCCTTCAGTACCCACTTCACGCGCCACACGCGTTACTTCCGAAGCAAAGGAACTTAATTGATCCACCATGGTGTTGATGGTGTTTTTTAATTCTAAAATTTCACCTTTTACGTCTACCGTGATTTTTTTGGTTAAGTCTCCGTTCGCCACCGCCGTGGTGACATTGGCGATATTACGCACCTGCGCGGTTAAATTACCGGCCATGGAATTTACGTTGTCGGTTAAGTCTTTCCACGTGCCGGAAACGCCTTTTACTTCCGCCTGTCCACCCAGTTTACCTTCACTACCCACTTCACGCGCCACACGCGTTACTTCCGAGGCGAATGCGTTGAGCTGATCCACCATGGTGTTGATCGTGTTTTTTAACTCTAGAATTTCGCCTTTTACATCTACGGTGATTTTTTTGGTTAAATCGCCGGTTGCCACTGCGGTGGTCACGTCTGCGATATTTCGCACTTGCGCGGTTAAATTACCGGCCATGGAGTTTACATTGTCGGTTAAATCTTTCCAGGTGCCGGAAACGCCTTTTACTTCCGCCTGGCCGCCCAGCTTTCCTTCGGTACCCACTTCGCGCGCCACACGCGTTACTTCCGAAGCGAAGGAACTAAGCTGGGTCACCATGCCATTCACCAGTTCAGCGTGTTTTAAAAATTCACCTTGAAACGGGCGGCCTTCAATTTCCAGTGAGATAGTTTGTGATAAATCACCTTTTGCCACCGCACCAATCACACGCACCATTTCGCTGGTGGGATGCACTAAATCGCCTACCAGTGTATTCACCGATTCAATACAAGACGCCCAACCACCGCTCACAGTGCCTACTACGGCACGCTGGCTGGTTTTACCTTCTTTACCCACCATGATGTTAATACGCTGAAATTCATCGGCCATTTTTTCATTTAATTCAATAATATCATTCAAAGTATCGGCGATTTTTCCCGCGATACCGGTTTGATCGTATGGCATACGAACCGTGAAATCGCCTTTTTTAACGGCCATCAGAACTTTTAATAATTGTTTGGTATCGAGAATGCTGACGTCTTGTTCTTGCGCTTGCTGGGACATATATATCCTATAATTCAGAAATGCTGAAAATTAACAAAAGAAAAATTAACCTGTACGGTTAATGGAGTGGAAGATGATTTTAAAGTAAAAATTAATTTTTTAAAAGTAAATAAAATTATTTATTTTTAAGCATTAAAAAAAAATTAATTATGGATATGACATGTGCTTTTAAATAAATTTATTTTATTGATGGCGTTTAATATGATGTGCCAATGCTTCAAATATCTGTTCATACGAATCCATGACAAATAATTTTTCCTGCAACGCATGTGGATTAAAATCCTGTTGAATCACATCATCAAAAATAAAGGGACGCTTTTCTACGGCATCTGTTAATGAATAACGCGCCTCTTTAAAGCCGGACAGGTGGCCACTGCCGCACACTTTTACCTGGCCATTTTCACGAATTAAGCCGTATTCAATGGTAAACCAATATAAACGCGTTAATTCCAGCACTTGTTGTTCAGATTGCGCATTTAACGCCGTCTGGCCGAATAATTGTAGAAAATCGGCTAACGCAGGGTCGGCATGCATGGGTAAATGACCAAAGGCGTCGTGAAATAAATCCGGCTCTACCTGAAATTCCCAGGCATCCCGGGTACGCATACGCACTACCGTTGGAAACTGACGCGCAGCAACGTAAGCAAAATAATCTTCCGCTGTTAAAAAACCGGAAATAGGAACGGGTATCCACCCTGTTAATTTATGCATTAATTGCGCGACTTCCCCCAACTTTGGAATTTGCTGACGATGAATACCTAATGTTTGCATAGCATCCAGCCAAGGTGTGTAAGCGATTTCGCGTAAATTTTCTAATTGTTTTTCATATAGGAATGCCCATAAAGCATGATCTTCTTCCGTATAATTATGCCAGTTTTGTTTTACGGCCAATGGGCCTTGATGCAAAATTTCACCGTTGCTATCAAATTGAACGTTAGTAATAGAATTCATAAATAAATCACCTATGTTGAATTAATGAATATTATCTAAAACGCCTTGCACCATGAGCAAAACAGATACGATCATTAAAACCATTAATACTATTTTTCCACCGATCACTTGATAGCGGCTATTGACTGCCAGTTGTTTGACATAGCGACCGCGCCAAGCCATTAATGCTGGCAGCAAAATCAGTAAAATCACGCAATAAATACCCGCATAGCTAAGCGCTTTAATAAAAATACCGGGATCTAATAATACAATCGCCAATGGCGGTATAAAGGTCGCGCAATAAACTAAAGCGCCGCCTTTGCCTTTTTTAGCCACTTGCAGACCATCGGCCAGAAAATCGGATAAGCACAAGGCAACGCCTAAAAAAGAAGTTGCTAAGCAAACCGAAGTGAAAATCCGTGTTAAAATACTAATGATATCTCTATGCGTATATAAAATAATGGCGTTAATAAAATCACTGGTTGAATGGCCAGATTGCAACATGGTGAACAGACTATTGTCGCCGGTGCGCGGCACAATACCCATCACAGCAAAATTCCAGATGCTATAACAGATCAGCGCCATTAAGCTGCCAGCTAAAATAGCTATCCGTAATTGACGCACATCATCGTGAAAATAAGTCCGCAGACTGGGTACAATTGTGGCAAACCCAAAGGCCGTAAAAGCCACCGTAACACCTGCTGTAATCGTTTTAAATTCACCGCCGCTTAAATTTCCATTGGAAATAAAAGGCAATATGCAAATCACTAACAGAATAAAGGCCCCTATTTTACCAAACATTAAACCACGGTTAACATAATCAACGGTGCGTATGCCTAAATAAACGACAATGCTAAGGATAAAAGCAAACAGCACCGCCGTAACAGCATTCGGCAGATTTAAACCAAGATTGAGTAATAAATTATGCAGTAGATCACCGCCGCCCGCTGTATACGCTGAAAGTAGTGAGTAAAGCAGTAATAAATAAGTTAGCCAGGCCACGACTTCGCCACCACGGCCTAAAGTAGCCCGCGCCATTGAAATCAGATTACTATTGCGCGGCAGCCAGAGATTAACTTCCAGAATCAGAAAAGCGCCAAAAGTCATTATCAACCAGCAAGCCACTAATAATAAAAATGAATGCCAGAAACCGGTTTGTGAAGTAGCAATTGGCAATGCCAGCATACCACTGCCAATGGCAGTGCCTACGATTAATAAAATGCCGCCTAAAAGTTTAGTGTTCATAACAGAAATCCTCTGTTTTTAAGGGGTTAATGGATGTTTATTGTTGCGGTATGCCCCGCCGCCGGGTGAAGATGATTACCTGCCTGCCAGCAGGTAGCCATAATAATAAGCAGAGGAAAATCGAATAGCCGCCGCCGCGCTCGCGATGCGCTGTAGGGTAATACCTGATTGTTGGCTTAGCTGCTGCATGATGAAATAGTGTCAAATAACTTTTAAGGCTTAAACGTATAAGATTTAAAAAAGAATGTCAAGGGATTGCTTCCTCTTAAGGTTTCCTTAAGGTTTGACTGCTAAACTAGAGAGTAAAAGAGGAGGAAAATTCCATGGCAAAACCAGAAAATAATGATACCCAAAAAGAAAAAGATTCGCCGCATGGCAAAAATATTGTTGCTTTTTTTAAACAGCGTCCGGATCTATTGCAATCTGTTTTTAGCCAAAAAGATGTGCAATCAATTCTTAAAGAATTTAAGAAGTTAGGCATCCGCAATTCCCTCTGAAGCAGCGGTAATAGCTGAATTTCACCTCTCCCCCCGGGAGAGGTGAAATTCATTATTGAAGAAAGCTATTTTAATTCCCCTCACCCGCCCAGGCTACGCCTGGTCGGCCTCTCCCGCTGG
>JBEPVU010000225.1:0-3925 GCA_041690855.1 Gammaproteobacteria bacterium
GAACAGCAGGCTGGGTATCGCAATGGCAGGAAATGATTAGCGATCCCGAACGCCGCATCGGCCGGCCACGGCAGTTATATACCGGACCGGCGATTAGAAAATTTGTAGAAATGAAAGACAGAAAATAATTTTATTAGATTAACCCCTCTCCTCCCGGGAAATTTCAACGTGTAGCGGCGGGTGAGGGAACCCTTATCACTGAGCGTAATAGAATAAGCACGTGCAAGATTTTCTATTGTTTGAATTTTGCCGATTGTATTAAAATAACCCCAGCTAAGATTGCAATAACCCCGGCTATTTCAGTTATGTGGGGGCGGTTAGCATAGATTAAATAATCCCATATTAACGTTAATGCAGGTACTACATACATCACTGCACTGGCGCGCACAGCATCCCACTCACGGATTAAGTGATAATAGATCAACCAGGCTATCGCAGTAGAAAATATGCCTAAATACAAGCTGGCAAGCCAGGGAATATGATTCATCAAAAGAGTCGAATGTGGCGATTTTTCCAGGCAAAAAGAACACAACACGAGAAAAATAAAACTAGCGCAATGCTGATGATAGATATTAGCAAAAAAATCAATACGGTTTTTGCCCGCTAAAAAATGCTGATTCAGCAAGCTGCCAATCGCATAAGAAATAGCCATAATTAATACTGCGCCCGCCCCCACTAAGGTAGAAAAATCCCGTGTAACCATTAACATTGGCCAGAAAATAATAATAACGCCGGCAATACCTACTAATAAACCCGCTAATTTATTCAGTGAAAATTTATTTAACCCAGGACAAAATGCCAGCGACATAATAAATGCCCAGATTGAAACCGTCCCATTTAAAATACCGGCTAACCCCGGCGAAATTAAACGTTCGCCCCAAAATAAAAACAGGAAAGGAATAGCCTGTGAAAACAAACCCATCATCCACATTTTCCAGCGCAATGAAAAATCAACTTTGGTATTCCTGCGTGTAAAAAATATATAAATCATTAAGCAAAGTAATGCGATTCCTACTCTAATAGCGGCGCCAAAGATAGGCGGCCAGACATTAACTACCGCTTTAATACCAATGAAAGATCCACTCCATAAACATGCTAACAACATAAATAAAATAAAATTAAACTTTGCTTTAATCATAAAGTTTATTTCTCTCACTTGAAAAAATTAAAATGAATTAATTAAAAAAGGGTTGCCAAAATCATTTTTCTCTACTATAAATAGACAGCCTTATCGGCAATTGCTAATATTAATCTGCTTTGAATTTTTAAGCTATTTAATTATTTAGCATAGTATACTAACCTAATGGAGAAAGGATATAATTATGAAAAAACCAACCAAAAGACTTGGTTCGCTAAAACGGAAAACACGTGCTGGCAAACCTTCTACTCGCAACGCTACACAACTCTCTTCTTTACAAAAAGCCCAGGCGGCCCAAAAAGCAATCAAAGCTAAATTAAAAACACTGAAAGCTGAATTTAAACAAAAATTGCAAGCAGTCAGCCAAACTGCTTATGAACAAGCAATGCGCGATTTTCAACGTGATCACGTAAAGAGAATCGAAGCCAAGCAAAAAATTATTGCAGCGGCTGAAGCAAAATTTGAGAAAAAATTCGCTAAAAAAACTAAAAGCAGCCATCGTAGAAAAGGCGCTACTCTCAACGCTACAGCACTCCATCATACGGCTACCACTGGCAAACACCAGGGCAGACGCGGCCGTCCTAGAAAAACGGCTTAAATAATTTCCCTCACTCTCTGCGAGTACATAGGTTTATCCCTAAGTCTAGTACAAGCAGTTTTCACCTCTCCCCTCGGGAGAGGTCGACGCATAGCGGCGGGTGAGGGAGCTCTTATCAGTATGTAATTCATTATTGAAGAAAGCGGTGTTAATTCCCCTCACCCGCCCAGGCTGCGCCTGGTCGGCCTCTCCCGCTGGAGAGGCGAAAAAAGAGGGATTTATAATGCTAACTCTCCGCCAGGTTCGCCAACACTTCTTGCATATCCAGCTTTTTCGCCTGCTCAATCAAATCTTTCAAAGCCGCCGCTGGCAACATACCCGATTCATTTAACAATAAAATTTTCTGCCGGAAAATCATTAAGGTAGGAATAGAACGGATTGCAAATTCTGCGGCTAAGTCCTGTGATTCTTCTGTATTGACTTTGCCAAACGTAGTATCAGGATATTGGCTGGCTACCTGCTCAAAAATAGGCGCAAACGCCAGGCAAGGCTGACACCAGGATGCCCAGAAATCGATCACTACCATTTCATGGTCGGTAATAATTGAATCAAAATTAGCAGATGTAATGGTAACGAGATTAGTCATTTAAACTCTCCAGTGCTGTAAAAATTTCCTCCCGGACTGCATCAACAGATTGTCGTCCATCGACCGTCAGATAACGCGGCGCTGCTGGTTCTAATTTACTCGCCCACGCTTTGTAATAAGCAATCAACGGCCTGGTCTGGTCATAATAAACCTGCAAACGCTTACGCACCGTTTCTTCAGTATCATCTTCACGTTGTATTAACGGCTCACCCGTAATATCGTCGATACCTGGCAAACGAGGCGGTTGATAAATTAAATGGTACGTACGCCCGGAAGGCACATGCAGCCAGCGGCCGCTTAAACGTTTTATAATCTCTTCCGCAGGCACTGCAATCTCAATCACACTATCAATAGGAATCCGTTGTTGCCGAATCGCTTCCGCCTGCGGCAAGGTGCGCGGAAAACCATCAAACAAAAACCCATTTTTACAATCAGCCTGCTGAATACGCGCTTTTACTAAACCAATAATAATATCATCTGAAACCAGCTTGCCCTCATCCATCACAGCTTGAGCGGCCAACCCTAAAGGCGTGCCAGCCAGAATAGCAGCTCTCAGCATATCGCCCGTTGAAATCTGCGGAATGCCATATTTTTCTGTAATGAATTTTGCTTGTGTGCCTTTGCCTGCTCCCGGGCTGCCTAATAAGATAATTCGCATGGATAGATTCCTATTCGCTGGATTTTCACTATCAGTAAATGTACCTTAGTCACTACCATTTGAAAAGCCAGCTAATCCCTATGAATATCTTTGTTTTTGATATTGAAACCATACCCGATACGGCCAGCGGCCGCCGTTTACATAATTTCACAGATTTAACTGACGCTGATGCTGCCAACGCTATGTTTAAACTACGGCGGCAGGAAACGGGCGGTTCCGAATTTTTACGCTTGCATTTACAACGCATCGTGGCGATTTCGGTGGTATTCCGTAGCGAAACCCAATTAAAAGTCTGGTCATTGGGTGATAGCACAGCCAGTGAACCGGAAATTATTGAACGCTTTTATGCGGGTCTGGAAAAATATTGCCCCACTTTAGTTTCCTGGAACGGTAGCGGTTTCGATTTACCGGTGCTGCATTATCGCGCTTTATTACATGGCGTCCAGGCGCCTGCTTATTGGGAAACCGGCGATAATGAACAAGCGTTCCGCTGGAATAATTACTTAAGCCGTTATCATTATCGTCATATGGATTTAATGGATATTCTGTCCGGCTATCAAAGCCGCGCCTGCGCGCCCTTAGATGAAATCGCCTGTATGCTAGATTTACCTGGCAAGATGGGTATGAGCGGCGCGTTAGTATGGGATTATTTTCAAAAAGGCGAGATTGAAGCCATCCGCAATTATTGTGAAACAGATGTGCTAAACACGTATTTAGTTTATTTACGTTTTGAATTGATGCGCGGTAAATTAACCAGAGAACAGTATCAGCAGGAATGTTTACGTTTACGCGATTATTTACAAAAAGAAAATAAAGCCCATTTCAGCGAATTTTTAAGCGCGTGGCAATATAGGGGAAGTAGTATAGACATATGACAATTGAAACAACGATTATTGGCTTAAGCCACGATGGCCGTGGCATTGCGCAAATTAATGGTAAAAAAGG
>JBEPVU010000226.1:0-3899 GCA_041690855.1 Gammaproteobacteria bacterium
CGGCCTGCGGCCTAATCCACCCTACTGAGAGAGAAATAAAAAGCTCAAAACCTCAGCGGGATGGGTATATATTGAGAATATTTAATTTTTAACGATTCTGCTTTTAATTTGATTGCCTGCCAATAGTTGTTGCTGTTTTTTCGCGGCAGTCATAGAAGGATAAGGCCCCATCAAAACCCGATATAAGGTGGTATTTTCTTTTTTATAATTTTTAATGACAACTGCAAAACCTTGCAAAACTAATTGTGCTTTTAGTTGATCGGCGTCGTTATAATTTTTGAAGGTGCCTAACTGCACGATATAGTGTGGCGGGGATTTTGCAGCGTTAATGGCTGTTTTAGTAGTGTTTTTATCAGTGCCTAATTTTTGAATTTCGGCAGCGATTAAATCAGACGTATCCTGCTGTGCGTTTTTTTCTAATTGTTTTTGTGAAATCGGTTTCTTAGTTTCGGGTGTTGCCGCGTTATCTGCAGGGGTTGCTGCTGGTGTTGTGGTAACAGGTGCTGGGTTATTAGTCGCAGCAGGTTGTGATAGTGTTGAGGAAGCCGCCATAGCAGGTGCTGGGGTAGCCACTGGCGTAGTGCTTGCTGAGGTTGCTGCTGCTGATTGTCCCTTAGGCAGCATCGTATAAAAATCAAATTTAGGTTGTGGTGGTGGCGAAGTTTGTGCGGCGGCTTTGGGTTGATTGACCGCCGTGGATTTTTTAGCGCTAGCAGCAGAGGTAGGGAAAGTAGCGGCATCAGGATTATTCTGTTTCATAGTTTGCTGAATAATACTGCCGCTGCTATCGCCTTGCTCTCCAGCGATTTTATCGCTTTGCAGTTTTAGATAAAAAATCCCGGCGGCAAATAAAGCAATCAGTATACCGGCTATCGGCCAGCGCCAGTTGTGGCCACCGCTGTCTTCTGGTTCCGCACGGCGGCCACGGGAAGAAGAACGCTTGTTATTTCTCGCATAATCTCTTGGCATATTTTACATCACTTCCGGTGCGCTTACGCCTAATAACTGTAATCCATTAGCAAGTATCTGGCGTGTCGCAGTAATTAAATTTAAGCGGGCGTTTCGTAACGCTGCATTTTCAACTAGAAACGGTACTGCATTATAATAGGCATGGAAAGCATTCGCCACCTCACGCAGGTAATGCGCCAGCATATGCGGTTCATAATGACTGGCGGCTATTGCTAATACTTCAGGATAACGGGAGATTTCGGCCATTAAATCCAATTCATGTGGCTGGGTAAGTTCAGTATTATGCTGCAATCCCTGTGTCTGGTTCCATTGCCATTGTTTTTCGTTTAACTGGCGGAACACGCTGCAGATACGGGCATGTGCATATTGTAAATAATACAACGGATTTTCATTGGATTCGGACTTTGCCAGCTCTAAATCAAAATCCATATGTTGCTCGCATTTACGCAGAATATAAAAAAAGCGCGCCGCTTCAGTGCCGACTTCTTCGCGTAATTCACGCAAGGTGACAAAGGAGCCGCTGCGGGTAGACATCTGCACACGCTCTTTGCCCCGATAAAGCACGGCAAATTGCACCATCGGTGTAATAAAAATAGCGGGATCATAACCTAACGCTTGAATTGCCGCTTTGACTCGTGCGACATAACCATGATGATCGGCGCCTAATACATTCATTAATTTATAAAAGCCGCGGTCCAGATTAAATTGATAATGCGCAATATCCATGGCGAAATAAGTATACTGGCCGTTTTCCCGCACGACCACGCGATCTTTATCATCGCCAAAATCGGTGGCGCGGAACCAGAGCGCGCCGTCTTTTTCATATAAAAAGCCATTCGCTTTTAATTTAGCGATTGCGCGTGTTGCCGCACCATTGGTTAATAAGCTGCGTTCGGAAAACCAATCCTGATAACGTACGCCAAATTCTGCCAAATCATCACGAATATCCGTTAAAATAGAATTGAGCGCAGCGTTGAATACTAATTCATAATCCGTGGGTGTTAATAATTGTTTAGTGCGTGTGATGAGTGCATCGATATGAAGCTCTTTATCGCCCCCTTGCGGCTCATCGGCAGAAATATCTTTAAAAACTTCTACGGCAGGCTTGTTTAAGCGAGCGCCTTCCGCTTGTTTAATTGTTTCTGCAATAGCGATTACATAATCGCCTTGATAACCGTTGCTGGGAAAAACCAGTGTTTCGCCGCAGGTTTGCAGATAACGCAGCCAAACGCTAGTCGCCAGAATATCCATCTGCCGGCCGCCATCATTGACATAATATTCTCTGTGGACTTTATAACCGATTGCTTCTAATAAATCGGCCACGGCAGCGCCATAAGCGGCGCTGCGGCCATGGCCAACGTGCAATGGACCCGTGGGATTAGAAGAAACAAATTCCAGATGCAAAGTTTTGCCTGCGCCTAGTTGTGAATGACCATATTGCTGGCCAGCCTGCAGAATGTCCTGAATGACTTGATATCTTACTGCCGGATTTAAAAAGAAGTTAATAAAGCCAGGGCCAGCGATTTCAACTTTATTGATTAATTCGGAAGCGGGCAGATGTGCAATGATCTGCTCAGCTAATTCACGCGGGTTACGCTGTGCGGGTTTAGCCAGCAGTAAAGCAATATTACTGGCGAAATCGCCATGCTGCTTATCACGAGTGCGCTCGATTTGTGGCTGAATAGCAGTATCGGCAGGTAAGTTTCCTTGTTTTTGTAATTGATGGATGGCAGTGGTTAAGAGCGATTCGATAGATTGTTTCATAGCGTAAAGATAATGTTTTTGGGTTGCAAATAGGATTCTAGCAGAAAAAGAATATTCTAAATAGTTGTCGCCGCGCTTAGGTTGCATTATCGTATCTTATAGAATTTTTTACTGAGTGAGGATTACAATGAAACATCGGCTAATCAGTGCATTGCTTTATCTGGGAATGGGTTTTGCTGCGCAGGCGTTAGCACAACCCACTTTTAATGCCATTGATATTAGTGGCCCTGTCAATGTAGAGATAACGGAGCAACCCTCACAGGCAAGCGGCGTACAATGGGTGGGCGGCAGCGCTGATCAGACACGCGGCTATGCGGTTATTAAAAATAAGGTACTTTATGTGCAGCTGAAACCAGCGACTACGTGGCAAAAAGTAAATAAGTCGTCTGACATTCTTGTGGTGAAAATTACGATGCCGCAGTTACAGCAACTGCGTTATAGTGGATCGGGCAATGTGATAGGCAGGAATTTGTCTGGTGTATTGAATGTGCAGGACACCGGTTCGGGTGTGGTTGATCTGCGCGGTAATATTGTATTGCATAATCTGGTTTACAAGAGCAATGCGCCGTTAAGCATTGAATGGGTCAATAGCACAGAAGTGAATGTCACCGGCAGTGGTCACGGTAAGATTTTTTTAGCAGGTATTGCAGGGCAGTTAAATGCGACTTTAAGTGATCAGGTATTGATGGACGCCCAATATCTGCATGCCAACAAAGGTTTTATTAATACCCGCGGTAAAGCCCGTGCGGATGTTTGGACTAAATATAACTTAAGCGCTCTAGCAACGCGTGGCAGTAATATTTATTACTACCACGATTCCCAGATGGTCGCCGGTTATATGGTCGCCCCGGGCGCGGTGATTCGCATGACGGGGATTGATGCGATTAATCGTTAAGTGAAGGACTTATATTGTTTGTAAAAGCATTGACTTGTTCAACTGATAAATCTATCAATTGAGCAATTTTCTGTAGGGACATGCCTTCGGCTAGTAATTTTTTAGTAATAATTATTTTTTCCTGGTTTATGCCTTTTTCAAAGCCTGTTTTTTCAAATTGCTGCGCCAGGGTTTTGGCTTCTTTTAAGCCTTTTTCAAAGCCTGTTTTTTCAAATTGCTGCGCCAGGGTTTTGGCTTCTTTTAAGCCTTTTTCAAAGCCTGTTTTTTCAAA
>JBEPVU010000227.1:0-3891 GCA_041690855.1 Gammaproteobacteria bacterium
AGCCTGGACAGTATTGGCGCGTGCGCATGAAAGTGGCGCTTCTATCCTGGGTACGGTAACGGGCAAAGTGAAAGGTGGCTTTACCGTTGAATTGGGTAATATCCGTGGCTTCCTGCCAGGTTCATTAGTAGACGTACGCCCAGTGCGCGATCCTAATATTATCGAAGGTAAAGAATTAGAGTTTAAAGTGATTAAACTCGATCAAAAACGCAATAATATTGTACTGTCCCGCCGTGCAGTAATTGAATCTGAAGGCAGTGCTGAACGTGAAGCGTTATTAGGCACGTTGGAAGAAAGCCAAGTAGTGAAAGGCGTCGTTAAAAACTTAACGGAATACGGTGCATTTGTGGATTTAGGGGGCATCGATGGCCTATTGCACGTAACCGATATGTCATGGAAACGCATTAAACATCCGAGCGAGATTGTTAATATCGGCGATGAAATTAATGTGGTTATTCTTAAATTTGACCGCGAGCGTGGCCGCGTATCATTAGGCCTCAAACAAATGGGTGAAGATCCATGGGAAGGTTTAGTGCGTCGCTTCCCAGTAGGCGCTCGTTTACAAGGTAAAGTGACTAACGTTACGGATTATGGTTGCTTTGTTGAAATCGAATCTGGCGTTGAAGGCTTAGTGCACGTTTCTGAAATGGATTGGACTAATAAAAATGTTAATCCAGGCAAAGTGGTACAGGCAGGCACTGAAGTAGAAGTCATGGTATTGGATATTGATACCGAACGCCGCCGTATTTCTCTCGGTATTAAGCAATGCCAGAACAATCCCTGGGAAGCATTTGCCGATGCACATGCGAAGGGAGAGCGTGTGAATGGTAAGATTAAATCGATTACTGATTTTGGCTTGTTTATCGGCCTTGATGGCAGTATTGATGGCCTTATTCATTTATCGGATATCTCTTGGAACTTATCAGGCGAAGAAGCGGTACGCAATTACAAGAAAGGCGATGAAGTGGAAGCGGTTATTCTTTCTATCGATCCTGAACGTGAGCGTATCTCCTTGGGCATTAAACAGTTAGAAGGCGATCCACAAGCTAATTACCTGGAAACCAATCCAAAGGGCAGTTGGGTAAAAGGTAAAGTAACAGAAGTGGAAACAAAAGGCGCTAAACTGGACTTGGGCGAAGGCATTGAAGGGTATTTAAAAGCCTCTGAGTTAGGCCAGGAAAAAGTTGAAGACGTCCGCACCCGCTTGACGGTAGGTGAAGAGCTGGAAGCAAGAGTCGTTGGCATTGACCGTAAGACCCGTTGCGTTAATCTTTCACTAAAAGCGAAGGAATCCACCGCAGAAGAATCTTCTGCAACGGAAACGTCGGTTTAGCAGGTCTTGAATGTTTTGTTAAAAAGCATAGTCATTTAGACTATGCTTTTTTTTTAATTTTTTTCAGGAGATATTAAATAATGCGAATAGTAACCTATGTTTTAGCCCTGATCATTGTACTGTTAGGCATTACTTTTGCTGGTTTAAACGCAGAGCCTGTTACATTGAATTATTATATTGGTAACGTGAAACTACCGCTGTCCTTATTGCTGGTTTTAACTTTAATTATTGGCTGTGTACTCAGTTTAATTATCAGCTTAATTTTTTATATTAAATTAAAAAATGACAATCGCCGTTTACGCCAGCGTTTAAAAGTGGTGGAAGCTGAACTGGCGAATTTACGTACTATACCTTTGAAAGATGCTCACTAAACTATGTTAATTAATTTATTGCTATTGTTATTACCGCTTGCCGCCGCTTCAGGCTGGTATGTGGCAAAACGTAATACGGCAGAAAGTGCTGCAAAAGGAGGCGAGCAATTTACGCGCCGTTATCTGGTGGGTTTAAATTATCTATTAAATGAACAGCCTGATAAAGCGGTCGATGTTTTTATTAAAATGTTAGAAATTGACAGCGAAATGGTTGAAACACATTTAGCGCTCGGCGCTTTGTTCCGGCGTCGCGGTGAAGCGGGCAGGGCGATTCGCATTCACCAGAATTTAATTGCGCGGCCTAATCTATCGAAAGCATTACGTTTGCAAGCTTTATTAGCTTTGGGCGAAGATTATTTAAAAGCGGGCGTTTTAGATAGAGCAGAGCGCGTATTATTAGAATTTACTGAGATTGCACAGGGAGAATTGGCGATTATTGGCTTGCGCCATTTGGTGGATATTTATCAACAGGAAAAGAACTGGGAAGCGGCTATTACTATCGTTAATAAACTGCTGGCACTGGGAGAACCGCTACAAAAAAATGTCGCACATTATTATTGTGAATTAGCGTTGCAGACAAAATCGCAAGGCACTATTGAACAAGCGCAAAAACAATTAAAGCGTGCTTTAGAAGTTGACCCAAATTGCGCGCGTGCCAGTTTATTACAGGGTGATATTGATACTGCGCTGGCGAGATACAAACCAGCACTGCAGGCTTATCAACGAGCGGTGCAGCAAGACCCTGATTATCTGGCGGAATTTATACCCGCTATTATTAATTGTTATGAACAGCTCAACGATCAAGCCAGCTTAATCCGTTATTTACAAGATTGTTTACAACAATACCCCCGTACATCATCGGTATTAGCCGTTGCAACGCACTTACAACAACAAATGAATAACAAAGCGGCTATTGATTTATTGACCCGACATTTACAACAACGTCCTTCCGTGCGAGGATTGCAGCGCTTGGTTAATTTGCAATTAAAGTGCGCACATGAAGAAGTAAAAAGCGATTTAGCTATTTTACATGATTTAATTACCGGTCTGCTTAAAAATAAACCCGTTTACCGTTGTATACATTGTGGCTTTAATAGCAAAGTGTTGCATTGGTTGTGTCCGGGTTGTCATTATTGGGGCAGTATTAAACCTATTCAAGGGCCAGAAGGAGATTAAAAAATGGCGAAAAAAGGCATTATTCTAGCCGGTGGTTCAGGCACACGGCTTTATCCGATTACGCATACGATTTCAAAACAATTATTGCCTATCTATGATAAACCGATGATTTATTATTCGATTTCTACGTTAATGATAGCTGGTATACGTGATTTATTATTAATTTCAACGCCGCAGGATATTTCGCGCTTCGAGCAATTATTGGGTAACGGCAGCCAATGGGGCATTAATCTGCAATATGCCGTGCAGCCGGAACCCAGGGGTATCGCGCAATCTTTTCTGATCGGCGAATCCTTTATTAATAATGAAAATTGCGCTTTGATATTAGGCGATAATATTTTTTATGGCGATTGTTTGTCTACGCATTTAAAACAAGCGGCGGAAAAAAAAATAGGCGCTACGGTATTTGCGTACCATGTGCATGATCCTGAGCGTTATGGCGTAGTTGAATTTGATAACGCCGGTAAAGCGATCAGTATAGAAGAAAAACCTAAAGCGCCCCGATCGACTTATGCGATTACTGGCTTATATTTTTACGATAATCAAGTGGTTGATTTTGCTAAACAATTAAAACCTTCACGGCGTAATGAATTAGAAATAACAGACTTAAATAATTTATATTTGCAGCAAAAACAATTAGAAGTCAGTGTCATGGGTAGAGGGATGGTCTGGTTGGATACCGGTACGCCGGAATCATTGTTAGAAGCGGCTATGTTTATTCAGACCATTGAAAAACGGCAATCTTTAAAAATTGGTTGCCCGGAAGAAATTGCTTATCATTTAGGTTTTATCAATGCCGGGCAATTAGAAGCATTGGCGCAACCTTTGCTGAAAAATAGCTATGGACAGTATTTATTGCAGGTTTTACATGAGAAAGTACTTTGATAATTTGTGTGAGCGTCGTAGGAAATATACTCTCCTGGTAGGGTGGATTATGGCGCCCGCCGGGATAAACCCAAATATTTGTTTTTAAAACGTGGGTTTAAGCCCGCGGGCAGAAACCCCCCACAC
>JBEPVU010000228.1:0-3889 GCA_041690855.1 Gammaproteobacteria bacterium
CTGTAATGTTGCAAGGCTTTCAAAATAAAATAAATTCCGCGTATGATTTTCCGGTATGATTAAAATGCGGATACAACCTGGCATAATGTGTTCAAATTCCGCCTGCGCCGCTTGAATAGCCAATGACATAAAATCAGGATTTAAATTATTAAATCCGGCCGAAAATAAATTAGTATCAATCGGCGCCAGTTTAAATCCGGCATTCCGTAAATCCACCGATGAATATAACAACGGTGGTGTTTTACGCCATTGCTGACGCAGCCATTTTTCAATTTGCACCTGGTTATCGAGGATGGTTTTTTCCAATTGATGTAAGGGTGAGTTCGAGGCAGTTTGTAGATGGGGAACTTTTAGTACGGTATTGGAATTGGAAGAAGCCATAAATCAACTCTATATAGATTATTAATAAATTACCCTATAATAACTCACATAACGCCACAGATAAACGCTACCATGACTAACCTTTTTCAGCAAAACCACCTCATCCAGTCCTTCAACCGTGCTGCTGCTACGTATGCAACGGCGGTTGATTTAACACAGGAAATTGGCCAACGTCTGCTGGAACGGCTGGATTTAATGCGGCTGCAACCGCAAACCATCGTTGAGCTGGGTTGCGCGACAGGTCATGTAAGTACTTTATTAACACAACGCTATCCTGACGCACAGGTATTTGGCATTGACCTTGCTATCAATATGTTATTACAAGCCAAACAAACAACGACTGCTTTAGCAAATAAGCTTCACTTTATTTGTGCCGATGCAAACGTATTGCCTTTTGCCACGCAAAGCATCGATTTTATTTTTTCTAATTTAATGTTTGCCTGGTGTTTACCACTTGAAGCATTGTTAGCCGAATTAAAACGCATATTAAAACCGCAAGGCTTATTATTATTTACTACGTTAGGCCCCGATACTTTAATAGAATTAAAAAATTGTTGGACAAGTGTGGATAATAAGCATTCACACATACATCCTTTTTTAGATATGCATGATATTGGCGATAGCTTATTACACGCAAAATTTTTGGATCCCGTTATGGACATGGAAAAACTAACCATTCATTATGCGTTGCTTCAAACATTATTCACCGATTTAAAAAATTTAGGGATGCACAATACCAGCAGCCAGAGAACACAAGGCCTTACTACACCTCGACAATTGGCGCTTGTTAAAGAAAATTATGAAAGTTATCGAAACAGCCTTGGGAAATTGCCTGCCACATTTGAGGTAATTTTTGGTAATGCCTGGTCACATGATTTATCCGAATCAAGCGTTAATAGCCAAAATGAAGTCATTATTCCTATTACCAAGATAAAAAGAAAGCATATCTAAATCTTGAATTGATGTTACAATAGGTATGCGCTATAACCCCCTAGGCTATGGCGGGCATTTGGTAGGATTTGCCAAATAAGTTCGTTCTTTATATGAAGTGAAGCCCATGAAGAAACTCAGTTCCAATTTAAAAGCCTTAATGGCGGAGATACATATCTCCGAGTCTGAATTGGCCAGACGTACTAATATCGGCCAACCAGTAATACACCGTATTGCTTCGGGAGAAACGGATAACCCGAAAGTTGCCACTTTAAGCCCTATCGCTAATTTTTTTGCTATTTCTATTAGCCAGTTAATTGGCGATGAACCCTTACCTGAAGGCCGCCTGCCAGGCACTTTTAATCCTGGTATTAGTGGCTGGATGCAAATTCCCTTACTAGAGTGGCATCAGGTATTGGAATGGCCTCATTTGAAGGATCATTCTAAACCCACGCAAAGCATTTCAACGGACATGAATTTAGGCCAGCATGCTTACGCGTTGATTGTAAAAGACACCACTATGGAACCTCGCTTTCCAGAAGGAACCATATTGATTATTGACCCCAGTCTTGAACCGCTGGATCGGGATTATGGTATTGTTCATGTGGATGGCAATAAATTGCCAACCTTCAAGCAGATTTTGATTGATGGTAATGCGACTTATCTTAAGCCCTTAAATCCTGATTTCAAAACCGTTGCTTTGGATAAACACTATAAATTCTTAGGCGTTATGGTACAGGCTAGAATGGATTTCCGGCGCGAAGGATAATAGAAGGCGTGACGCGTGGTAGAGGAACCACCTTCGCGTCATCGCTCGATTTAAATCAGTTCAAATGAATCAGCAAAAACGTCGGGAAATTTTTAAGCGTTTTCAGGGTAGTAACCCTCATCCAACCACTGAGTTGGTTTATCATTCTCCCTTTGAATTATTAATTGCAGTTATTTTATCAGCACAGGCGACGGATAAATCTGTTAATAAAGCAACGGAAAAATTATTCGCCGCCGCTAATACGCCGGAAAAAATATTTCATCAGGGTGAAGACGTTTTAAAAAGTTATATCAAAACAATTAACCTGTATCCCACCAAAGCTAAAAATATTATTAAAACCTGCCAGGTTTTAATTGAACAGCATCAATCACAGGTGCCACCGGATCGCAAGTCACTGGAAGCGTTATATGGCGTGGGGCGAAAAACGGCAAACGTGGTTTTAAATACGATTTTTGGCGAACCCACAATCGCAGTAGATACGCATATTTTCCGGGTCGCTAATCGCACAAAAATTGCCTGCGGCAACTCACCTGCGGCAGTGGAAAAACAATTATTAAAAGTCGTGCCAAAAGACTATTTACACGATGCCCATCATTGGCTGGTGCTCCACGGCCGTTATACCTGCCTGGCGCGTAAGCCACTGTGCCAGACGTGTATTATTCAAGATTTGTGCGAGTATGCTGATAAGACTCTTTTGTAGGGTGGATTAGGCCGCAGGTCGTAATCCACCCATTACTGCTGCAACCACCGCGCCGCTTCTTTGGCGTAATACGTGATAATGAAATCAGCGCCGGCTCTTTTAATAGCCGTTAATACTTCCAGCGCTGCGGCGCGTTCGTTAAGCCAGCCTTTTTCGGCGGCGGCTTTTAGCAGGGCATATTCGCCGCTGGTGTGGTAAGCGCCTAAGGGCAAGGTAGGAAATTGCGTTTTTACACGCTGAATAACATCTAAATAAGTGTGGGCGGGTTTCACCATTAGCATATCGGCTCCTTCTGCAATATCTAACACGCATTCACGCAGCGCTTCCGCTGCGTTAGCCATATCCATTTGATAGGTGCGCCTATCGCCAAATTGCGGCGCACCCTCGGCTGCTTCACGAAAAGGGCTATACATCGAAGAAGCGTATTTAACAGAATAACTTAAGATAGGAATTGTAGAATAACCTGCGTCATCCAGCGCTTTGCGAATCACCTGCACCATACCATCTATCATACCGCTAGGCGCAATAATATCAGCGCCCGCTTTAGCATGACTGACCGCCTGCTTAGCTAATAAAGCTAAGGTTTGATCATTATCTAATTCAAAATGATTACCCTGCTTAATAATATGACCGCAATGCCCATGATCCGTATATTCACAACAACACACATCTGTAATAACTAATAAATCTGAGAATTTTTGTTTAATGGTTTTGATAGCGGTTTGAATAATACCCTGGTCATTATAAGCATCACTGCCTACCGTATCTTTATGTGCCGGAATACCAAATAAAAGAATAGTTTTAATACCAGCCTGCGTAACTTCAGTAATTTCTTGCTCTAATTGATCGACACTGAATTGAAAACAACCCGGCATAGAAGCGATAGGATTTTTAATATTCTCGCCAGACCGCACAAACAGCGGCATAATTAAATCACTGCTATTTAGCGTCGTTTCCCGCACTAAATGTCTAACGAATGGATTATATCTTAACCTTCTCAAACGCGTTTGTGGAAACTGCCCCATATTATTTTATGCCTATAAAACACTTCTAGTACAGAGTTGCATGTGTATGTCTCATATTCCTTCCCCCTTTCAGGGGGAAGGCTA
>JBEPVU010000229.1:0-3880 GCA_041690855.1 Gammaproteobacteria bacterium
TTCCAAGATACTTCCATCGCCCAATTTCGTCTGCTGGAACAAATCACTACTGCCTGGCAACCGGGCGATGGTCACACGTTTTTTCTGGTTGGCGATCCCATGCAATCTATTTATCGTTTCCGTAAAGCGGAAGTGGGCTTATTTCTGCAGGCGCGTGCGCGAGGCATAGGTAACATTTCCTTAACGCCGCTAACCTTAACGGTTAATTTTCGCTCTCAACCTGAGGTCATTACCTGGTTTAATACTACTTTTCAACCATTGATGCCAAAACACGAAAATATCAGCATCGGCGCTGTCACCTATACACCTTCTCATGCCCCGGACATCAAAGCATTGCACAACCTCTCAACGGTGCAATCCAGCGTGACAGTACATCCTGTTTTTACAGCGCAGGAAGAAGCGCATACCATTAGTGCGCTTATTCAGAACACTTATGTGCATACTCCCAATGCCAGGATTGCTATTCTGGTACGGGCGAGAACGCATCTGAAAACTATTCTGCCGCAACTAAAAGCAGCCGGCATTGCTTATCGTGCCATTGAAATTGAAACGCTTGCCGAACGCCCGCACATTCAAGATATATTCGCACTGACACGCGCCCTCTTACACCTGGGTGATAGAATCGCCTGGCTGGCTTTATTGCGCACACCCTGGTGCGGATTATCGCTCAATGATTTACATACTATCGCGGCAGCTGATCACACGGTAACGCTCTGGGAGCGCTTACAACAAGCCACTGCATTCAATATCAATGATGATACAAAAATACGTCTGGCTCGCTTAGTAAAGGTATTATCGCACAGCCTGCAACAACGTGAACGCCTGCCATTAGCCCAATGGGTGGAAAGAAGCTGGATGGCATTAGGCGGCGCGGCTTGTCTGCCGCATATTAGTGATCAACAAGACATACACGCCTATTTAAAATTATTAACGCATTCGCAGCAAAAAGGTTTTCTGAATATGGCTAATCTGGCTGAGCAATTGCAGCGATTATATGCAAGCCCCCCTACTCTGACGGGCAACGCTGTGGAAGTGATGACTATTCATAAAGCCAAAGGTTTAGAATTTGATTGCGTCATTTTACCAGGCTTGCATCGATCACTCGCTGCAGATGAGCAACAACTATTACTATCCATGGAACGCCCTACACTTTTTGGTCATCCTGATTTACTCTTGGCGCCGATAAAAGCCTCTTCTGAAGAACGCGATGCCATTTATGCCTATCTCTATCACGAAGAAAAAAAGCGGGCAAATAATGAAATTATCCGCTTGTTGTATGTTGCTGCTACACGGGCAAAATCAGCATTACACTTAGTTGCTGAAGTAGAAACCGATATGCAACACCCTACTATTATCAGTCCACCTGCAAAAAATAGCCTGCTTGCCTATCTATGGCCAGCGCTGGCTAGCGAATTTATGCTGAAAATAAAAGACAAACCTATTTTTTCAGTAATTACGCCAAAAGAAATTGTTTCTAGCCATGAGCATATTTTTCGCCGCTTGCCCGTTGATTGGTGTATTCCTGATGATTTATAGTCGTTGTAGATGAATTTTCAGATTTTTTTATTTTTCCTCTGTCATCCTGAGGAACACAGTGACGAAGGATCTCCTACTATGGGCAACTTTCCAGGGAGATCCTTCGTCGTTTCACTCCTCAGGATGACAAGCAAAATTTTATAGATATGGATAACTTTATTATATGCCAGCTGATTTAAAAGAAAAACTCGTTATTGCCATTTCATCAAGAGCTTTATTTGATCTGGATGAAAGTCATGCTGTTTTTGAAACACAAGGAATCGATGCGTATCTTAAATATCAGATTGAGCATGAAAATGATATTTTGCAACCCGGCGTTGCTTTTCGATTGGCGACTAAAATGCTGGCGTTGAAAGATCCCGTCAATCATCAACCTTTAGTTGAAATAATTTTATTATCACGCAATAGCGCCGATACGGGTTTACGCGTTTTTAATAGTATTAAACATTATAAATTAACCATCAGCCGCGCGGCGTTCACGAATGGTGCAAGTACTTATCGTTATATAAAACCACTGCATGCCCATTTATTTTTATCTGCTAATAGCCAGGATGTTAGGAATACTTTACAAGCGGGTTTTGCCGCCGCCACTATTTTGCCTGCTAATATTTCCAATAATTCATCTGAACAATTACGCATTGCATTTGATGGTGACGCAGTTTTATTTTCGGATGAAGCGGAACGTATTTATCAGCAGAATGGCTTGGATGCTTTTTTAGCCAGCGAAACAGCCGCCGCCAGTGAACCTTTGATGGGCGGCCCTTTTAAAAGTTTTTTAGCGGCGCTACATAAAATTCAAAATAAATTTTCTGCCGATAAATGCCCTATCCGCACCGCATTAGTCACTGCTCGTTCCGCGCCTGCACATGAGCGTGTGATCCACACCTTGCGCAGCTGGAACATCCGTATTGATGAGGCATTATTTTTAGGGGGTTTAGACAAAGGCGAATTTTTACAAGCCTTTGGCGCTGATTTCTTTTTTGATGATCAGCAAGGCCACTGTGACAGCGCGCGTATACATGTGGCGACCGGCCATGTGCCGCATGGCATTACAAACGTAAACAAAGAATAATCCGGCAAAATTATGCTAAAGTAGCAATCGAATTATTTTATTTCCATACCTGGGGATTAACGATGCATTTATTACCTTTTGCTTTAGGTGAAACAGCCGATTTATTGCGTGATACTGTGCGGCAATTTGCTGCGCGTGAAATAGCGCCGTTAGCGGCTGAGATGGATCATAAAAATGAATTTCCACAACCTTTATGGCCAACATTAGGTGGATTGGGCTTGTTAGGCATCACTGTGGCAACCGAGTATGGCGGCAGCCAGATGGGTTATCTGGAGCATGTTATTGCTCTGGAAGAAATCAGTCGTGCTTCTGCTGCCGTTGGTTTAAGTTATGGCGCACATTCTAATCTTTGCGTTAATCAAATTTACCGCAATGGCACACACGCGCAAAAGCAGCGCTATTTACCGGCATTATGTGCGGGAAAACAAGTGGGCGCATTAGCCATCAGTGAGCCAGGCGCCGGTTCTGATGTGATGAGTATGCGTTTATCGGCAGAAAAAAAAGGCGATCGCTATATTTTAAATGGCAATAAGATGTGGATTACCAATGGACCAGAAGCGAATGTTATTATTGTTTACGCAAAAACGGATAAAGATGCAGGCAACCGGGGGATTACTGCTTTTATAGTAGAAAAATCTTTTACAGGATTCAGTACTGCCCAAAAACTCGATAAATTAGGCATGCGCGGTTCTAATACGTGCGAATTAGTTTTTACGCATTGCGAAGTGCCGGAAGAAAATATATTAGGCAAAGTGAACGAAGGCATTAAAGTATTAATGAGTGGATTAGATTATGAACGGGTTATTTTAGCCGCTGGTCCGATTGGTATTATGCAGGCTTGCCTGGATGTGGTATTGCCTTATGTGCATGATCGAAAACAGTTTGATCGACCTATTGGTGAATTTCAATTGATGCAGGCTAAATTAGCCGATATGTATACTACCCTTTCTGCCTGCCGCGCGTATTTGTATACCATCGCGCAGGCCTGTGATCGCGGCGTACTGTCACGTAAAGACGCCGCTGGCGTGATTTTATATACCTCTGAACGCGCTACTCAAATGGCGCTGCAAGCCATTCAATGTTTAGGCGGCAATGGTTATATCAATGAATATCCTACCGGACGATTATTGCGTGATGCGAAGTTATATGAGATTGGCGCAGGTACTTCAGAAATTAGAAGAATGTTAATTGGCAGAGAGTTGTTTAATGAGTCTTAAAGTGCAAGCCGTTTTCACCTCTCCCCCCGGGAGAGGTCGACGCGTAGCGGCGGGT
>JBEPVU010000230.1:0-3861 GCA_041690855.1 Gammaproteobacteria bacterium
ATGGATTTAAACAGGTGGGTCGCTTATACTAAAAAGGCAAGCGGACGGCCACCTAAACGGAGGCTATTATGCGAAATAAACGAAACATCCCAGGATTGCGTCTCAGAGGCAAAATCTGGTGGATTGACAAGGTTATCCACGGTCAACGAGTACAAGAAAGTACGGGAACAGATGACCGCGCTGAAGCGGAACGCTATTTAATCTATAAACTGGAGCAGCTACGGCAGGCAAAGGTTTATGGGGTAAGGCCAAAACGGACTTTTGCGCAAGCGGCCGCTAAATACCTGAAGGAAAAAAAGAAAAAGACTCTATGCGACGATATTATCCATCTTGACTCGCTTATGCCTTACATAAGTGAAGATGCGATAGAAAATATACACATGGGTAATCCTAACCTCATTAAATTTATAGAGGAAAGGCAAAACGGCAAGTATGCCGAGCTGATGAAAAAGCAAGGCAAACGTGTCAAAAAAGTGGCGACTAATCAGACTATTAATCACGCCCTAAAGCTCATAAGGCATATATTAAACCTTTGCGCTAAAAAGTGGCGGGATGAAAATAACCTGACCTGGTTACACGCAGTACCCATGATTGAGTTGCTGGACGAGCAGGAAGAAAAGCGCAAAGCAATACCCTTAAGCTGGGCTGAGCAAGATGTACTGTTTGCGGAGTTATCACCAAGGTTACGGCAAATGACGACATTTGCTGTTAATACAGGATGCCGCAACCGTGAGATCTGTAAGTTATTGTGGGAATGGGAAATACCGATACCGGCGTTAAATACATCGGTTTTTGTGATACCAAAATATGCTCATAAAAACAAACATGATCGGCTGGTGGTGCTTAACGATATTGCTAAAGCAGTGCTTGAGGAAGTGCGGGGAGTCGATCCTGTTTATGTCTTTACTTCCAAGCCTGGTAAAAGTTATTGGACGATGGGTTCTACTAGCTGGAAAAAAGGGCGTAAACGCGCAGGTTTGCCGAACGTGCGTGTCCACGATCTTAAGCATACGTTTGGTGCGCGCTTAACGAATGCTGGTGTGTCTTTAGAGATAAAAAAACAATTGCTAGGCCATAAGGGTAGTGTCGATATATCGACTCATTACAGCTTGGCAAGTATACAAAATCTGATAGAGAGCGCTAATAAAGTTTGTGTTCGTAGGGATGATATTTCAGTAGCTGGTTTTCTTAAGCAACTCAGCGCGAGTGCTAAAGATAAGACGAGAAATGTTATTCCATTTGTTAATAACGTTGTTGCGGCTAAAAATAATCAATCAAGCTCAGTAACGCTTAATAAAGCCTGCACAGACTCCTACAATTCTCCTACAGTGAGTATGCAGGGAGTTTAAAATAAGTTGCTAAGTATTTGATTTAATTGGTGCCGGAAGGCGGAATCGAACCGCCGACCTCTTGATTACGAATCAATTGCTCTACCAACTGAGCTATCCCGGCATGGGGGAGGAAGTATAATCAAGGAAGGGTAGGAGAGACAAGGATTTGCAGTATTAAATTGTAACTAAAACTATGAGAAACCGGCAAAATTGCCACAAATTCTTGCCATAATCGCTATTAAACCTCGTCTGTTCACGGTAAGCTTGTAGCTATTAGAGCTAATAACTTTTTACCAGAAACACAAAGCATTTTTATGCGAACAATCTTATCGCGTCTATGGCTGATAGTGGGATAAACAGGATAAGGGTTTTACACCGTAGAACCACGATCAAATACTATAATGAGCAGACAACTTACTAAATCGACTACGTTAGTTTCATCCATGACATTTATCTCGCGCATTTTAGGTTTCGCGCGGGACATGATTGCGGCGCAAATTTTCGGCGTAAATGCTGCAGTCGATGCGTTTAATATTGCCTTTAAAATTCCTAATTTTATGCGCAATATGTTTGCGGAAGGTTCTTTTCAGCAGGCTTTTGTGCCGGTGTTATCGGATTATCGCCAGAAAAGTTCGCCGGAAGAAGTCCGCCGTTTTATCAGCCATATGTCAGCCGCGTTAGGTTTAGTCTTATTTATCGTTATTTTATTAGGTGTATTAGGTTCGCCGCTGGTAGTAAAAGTTTTTGCACCGGGGTTGGATCCTTTCCGCTTCACTATGGCCAGTGAAATGCTGCGCATTACGTTTCCTTATTTAATGTTAATTTCACTCACGGCATTTACCGGTGCGATTTTAAATAGTTACGGTATTTTCGGTGTCGCTTCTTTTACGCCTGCTTTATTAAATATTTGTTTAATCGCTACGGCTTTTGGCATTACACATTATTTTAAAGTGCCAGTAGAAGCGCAGGCGTGGGGCGTGTTTATCGCAGGATTTGTGCAATTTTTTTTTCAATTACCTTTTTTAAAACGTCTGGGATTTTTAGTGTGGCCGCGATTAAATTGGCAGGATGCGGGTGTAAAGCGCGTTTTAAAATTAATATTGCCTGCGTTATTTGGCGCTTCAGTAGCGCAGATTAGTTTATTGTTAAATACCATTTTTGCCTCTTTTTTAGTGGTGGGTAGTGTGTCGTGGTTATATTATTCCGAACGTCTCGCTTATTTTCCGTTAGGCGTTTTTGGTGTGGCGTTAGCAACGGTGGTATTGCCGCAATTATCGCGTCATCATGCCGCAAAATCGCCAGAGGCTTATGCGGGTACGCTGGATTGGGGCATTCGCTGCAATTTATTAATTGGCCTTCCCGCTTCGCTAACTATGTTAACGCTAGCCGGCCCCTTAGTAGCGACTTTATTTCATTACGGTAAATTTAGTGTATACGATGTGTTGATGACGCAAAAAAGTGTGATTGCTTATTCTATTGGTTTGCAATCTTTTATGTTGGTAAAAATATTGTCCTCTGCTTTTTACGCACGCCAGGATGTGCGCACACCTGTGCGAATTGCAGTGATTACGCTAGTTTTAACGATGATTTTGAATGCAGCATTAATTGTGCCGCTGAAACATGCCGGACTCGCATTAGCAAGTTCGTTAGGCTCCTGGTTGAATACCATTTTATTATTAGTAAGCTTGTATAAGCAGGGTATTTATCGTTTGCAAGCCGGTTGGGGTAAATTTATTTTGCAATTATTGATAGCAAACAGTGTTTTAGGTTTGTTTTTGTGGTGGGGATCCGGTGATTTAACACGCTGGTTAAATTGGGATTGGCAACAACGTTTCCTACATGTGTTTTTATTAGGTATTATTTCTATAGCGCTTTATATCGGTTGTTTATGGCTAAGCGGTATGCGCACGCGTGATTTGAAAGTAAAAGAGGTTGTTTAAGTGCAATTTATCCGCGGTATTCATAATATCAAACAGCAACATTATGGTTGTGTGGCAACCATTGGTAATTTTGATGGCGTTCACTTAGGTCATCAACAAGTGTTGCACGCATTAATTAAACAAGCTGATTTATTAAAGTTCCCTGCATTATTAATTACTTTTGAACCCTTGGCGCCGGAATATTTTCTAACAGAGAATGCCCCTGCACGCTTAATGCGTTTACGCGAAAAATTAATGGTTTTACGCGATTACTCAATCAATCGTATAGTATGCTTACGCTTTAATGCGCAACTCGCCAATTTAACAGCGGAAGATTTTGTTAAAACTATTTTAATTGAAAAATTAGGCGTCCGTTATTTAATCGTCGGCGATGATTTTCGTTTTGGTAAAAACCGTCAGGGTGATTTTGGTTTATTAAAGAAGCTGGGCGAACAAAATAATTTTCAAGTGGTCGATACCGAAACTGTTTTCTTGAATGAAGAACGCGTTGGCAGTTCCCGCATACGTAACGCTTTAAAAGCAGGCGATTTACAGTTAGCCGAACAGTTACTCGGCCGGCCTTATACCATCAGTGGCCACGTTATTCATGG
>JBEPVU010000231.1:0-3842 GCA_041690855.1 Gammaproteobacteria bacterium
AGCTCCCTCACCCGCCGCTACGCGTCGACCTCTCCCGGGGGGAGAGGTGAAAACTGCCGGAATGGTCACTAAATTTGCTAACATTTAATCTGCAAAAATTTTCAAAACTTTAGTTCTGCCTGCCCAATTGCGTAAAAAGCGCTGCCAGTCGCGCTTTGATGCGCGATGCGCTGTTCCTTTAAAGCGATGCAGCCGCATGGCGTCTAGATCTAATAAAATAGGTTTATTGTCCGCTAATAAAATATTAGTCGCTTTTAAATCGCCATGGCTGATGCGCACCTCTTTTAATTCGTGCAATAACGCTTTTATATTAGCTGCAACGGTTTGCGCCTCTTCCGGCGCCAGTTTGTTATTGAAATATTCGGTTAATTTTATCCCTTCAACGTATTCACTAATAAAATAAGCGGTATGCCGCAAAGGCCCGCAACGGCGCTCCAGCATGGCAATTGGTTTTGGAGTGGGTAATTCTAATAATCGCAGTAAATGCGCATTACACCAGCTTTTTGCAGCGCGTGATGGCGTAACGGCGCGTTTTAAACCATGCCAGAAATTTTTTATATTATAACGCTTGACGACAAATTGCTGGCCTTCAATGTTAATTAATCCCACTGTGCAAGTGTTGCCGTTTTTTAAAATTCGGGTAAATGTGCTATTAATAACAGCATCTGGATTACGCAAAAAAACCTGCATGGCTTTACTGTCATACTGCCGATCGCATAGTGTGTAACTCCACCAATCGCGCCGGCAAATTAACTGAGTAGTGCTGCGTAAAACTTTCGCTTTATATTTGCGTAAACGATAACGGCGCCAGGCATTAATCCAGCGCGTTAATTTAACCAGGCCTGTCCTTGTATAAATGCTATTGCCGTTGCGCGTATAAAGCGCATAAGCCTGTTCAATGGTTGTATCAGCAAGCGTAGTCAATTGCGCTAAGAGCAGACCAAGATTTTTTAACCCTGCTGGTTCGCTGAGCGCTTGTTTATTCGCCGCAAATTCAACACTGGCAGGATCTAAAGCGTAAGTAATACCTTCCTGCAGCAGAAAGTTTTTTAAATGTAAATCCGTTTGCTGAAGGCCTGCCCGATGCATTTGCGCTGTTATTATTATGAGCTGTTCTAAATAGTCAGCGGCTTTATCAGGTTCTTCTGCCAAGAGTTCAGCATAGCTTTGCGCCGGATAAATATAAGCAAATAATAATACATACAATTGTTCGCCGGCGATCCAGCCATGAAAAAGCAATTTTGGCGTTGAAATACCCGCCGCTTCTAAGGCTTGATAACCTACTAATTCACGTTGCGCATGCCGTGCGTTATAAAAAATTTTTGCTACGACTTGCTGATGCGGCCATTGCGCTAATACTACCCAGCGTTTATCAGGCACAATACGTAAAGGTTGTTCAACCATTAAAAAACTGCCATTGGCTAAGGCAAAATTCATAGGAAATTCTAGTTTATCTTGCGTAATAAGCGCTAATTTTTCTTTGCGGTAGAGTTTATTAGCACGCAAGAACACGCTTTGCCAGAAATTCTGCTCCTGCTTTAAAATACCGCGTAACGGCAAGCGGCGGTAATATTTAATAAACCGTAAAATATCGCGTCGGGTTAAACCAATTTCTAAACTGGAAAAATAGAGCCCTGCTAAATCTTTTATAATCCAGCGTTTTGCCAAATAAACAGGCGCCTGATAAACCCGATGTAAATCGAGCAAGTACAGCCGGATAAAATTCGCATTCAGTTTTTCAACGCCGTTAGTAATATCTAATAAAAAATGACACAGATAAAAATCGCGATGACAAATATGATTGTTATGCAAAACCCGCGCAATCCGGGCAACTTCTTTTATTAACGTCCATTTCAAACGGGGATTAGGGGGTGTTTTAGACCACGGGCGGCAAAAATCTTCTAAACTAAGAGTGTTATGCAGTTCTTCCATCACCACAAAAGAATTTACTTTTGCTGGATTAACGCCTTTGCTGCTAAAACCCGCTAATCGCGCCGTATAAATACCTAGCTCATTTAACTGCAGCATGGCACGCCATTCGGGATGTGCGCCTAATACTGGCAATCTTCCCCGCATAATATTCTTAAAAATTTCTCGCCAACCAACGCCTAGATGCAATTTAATAAAGTAACTTTTTTCAGGCGTTACAAATAATAAGGTTTTGCGATTTTTTTGCTGCCGGTAAATCTGCCCCTGTTGATTAAAAATAGTAGTGAAAATATCTTCGCTTTGCCAGAATTTTTTTAAATCTTCATTTAATTCCAAACAGGATTTAAACCAGGGTAAATTTGTATTTTGCGTAAAGCCCCGATTAATTTTTACAAAATTATAGGGTAATTGTTTCAGGACGGGCAAGGTATCCGTGCGAATTTTAGGTACAATGCCTGTCGCTGTTTGTTCAATAACGCTTACTTCCGTTGCCGTGGTATAAAGCTGTGGCGCACGCTCAGGCAATACAATTTCCTGGCTTACAATAGCAGGTTTAAATAAATGTTTTTCAGGCGCCGCTTTAAATGGCATTAAGGGAGCAGCTGGTTTTTCACTTGATGTTTTTTTCTGCAAAAATTTTTCCAGCAAATTAACCGCGCATTCAGGCAAGCTATATAAATCATTATGCGCGGCATAGGCCAGTGCATTCTGTTGCCACTTACTTTTATCAGCCGTTAACATCCAGGATAATTGCTGATTTAATTCCGATTGCAGAAAAGGCGAGGCTAAAACAATGCCAGCGCCTGCGCGTTCAATGTAATTGGCATAACCGCAAATATCCGTTGTCAACACCGGCAAGCCCGCCACTAACGCTTCTAACAATACCGTGCCGGTATTTTCATAATAAGCAGGATGTAATAACAAATCTGCGCCCAATAAAAAGCGCGGCACATCATTGCGGCCGCCTAAAAATTTTACCTGCGTCTCGATATTTAGTTTTTTTGCCTGTTCATTGAAAATACGTGGATTGTCTTGTCCGATAATATATAAATACGTTTTAGCACGCTGGTCTTCCGGCAATGCGGCTACTGCCGTCAACGCCCTATCAACGCCTTTTGTTTTAAATCCTGAACCGACCATTAAAATTAATTGTTCATCATCGGCTATAGTAAATTCGTGGCGCAAATCAGCGCGTATCTGCGCAGCATTAGCAGGCGCACACCGATCGCGTGCAATACCCGGCGGCAATACATGTAAGCGTTCTGCCGGTGTACCATAAAATTGTTGCAATACTAATTGCTCACGCTCGGCGATTAATAAAATGTCTGTGCTGGCTTTAGCATTGAAAACAGCTTCTTCTAATTGTGCATAAGCGCGATAACGAGGCGTCAGGTGATACCACGGATTATGCTGCGTCTGCACTTTAGCCACGTAACAAGGATCAGCGGCATAATAAACATCTAGCCCCGCTATTTTGTTAAAGCCAACGATAAGATCGTAATTTGTTTTTTTTAACTGGTCGTTCAGTTTAGCGGAGAATGTTAAACAACGGCGATGATTAGTTAATTCATGGATGGGAATAATAGTAACCGGCAGCCCTGGAAGTTGCTCGCCTTCCCAAGCCATCGTATACACATGTATCGTATGACCTCGGCGCAAACACTCTTCAGCAATGCGTAAAAAATCCCTCTGCAAACCGCCAAAAGGGAAGTATTTAAATAGGCAGAATGCTAACTTCATTGCGCTGTATTAATCAATTAATTTGCTACATGTTAGAGTTAAGCACAATTGATAATACTGGGTTTAAATACTTAAAGATAGAGGATTAGAGAAAAAGATACTCTCTCCATATTAATAGTTCGCCTCTCCAGCGGGAGAGGCCGACCAGGCGCAGCCTGGGCGGGTGAGGGGAA
>JBEPVU010000232.1:0-3842 GCA_041690855.1 Gammaproteobacteria bacterium
ATCCACCCTACCCAGAGAGAAACAAAAAACGCAAAACCTGAGTGTGATGATTCTATAGCCTTCTTTTGACTGGAATATTGAAAATGCTTATTGATAAACCCTGGTATGAAACTTTATTTAAACTGCAACCTTTGCTGGAACGATTTATAACGGCTGCTATTCAAACCAGCACTGATGAAACAAAATTATTAAAGGTGAAAATACGGCCAAAAAATTCAAAGAAGCGCAAGATTTTTTATTGACCTTACCAGAACCACAGCGTAAAAAAATTATTAATCATCTTATTTTTAAACAATTACAGGATGTCGCCGGCGCGCGTGGGCAAAATGGCACTATTTTATTAAATAAAGCTATTTTAAATAATTACCTTAAATTAAAAGAGACTTTGCTAGCCCTAGCTAATCGTGAAAACGATCCTTATCAGATTTATTGGCAGCATATCGCTCAGCTTATCCAGATTAACCATTTATTCACGTTTAAAAATCCACTCTTTAACAATACGGAATCACTATCAACCCTTGAAACTTTTTCAGAAAAAGGCTTACTCTGGCGCCTGATCCTGCAATTACGCATTCATCAACAATCCAATTCTGATAAAATAAAAGCAGAGGCTTTAATCGTTGAAAAAATCGTCGGCCTATTATATGAAGATAAATCATTTCTGCAGTCCATTAAGTTAATTCAACTTTATGATGAAAAAGCGCCACATACATTGACTTACTTCCCTGCTATTTTAGCAACCCTTATGAAAATCTATAATGCCGACTCTATGCAAAAATACGCAGAAAACGCCATTGAATTTGCTATTAAAATAGGTATGGTTATTCAAGGCCAGGCCTGTGAAAGTTATCTCAACGTAGCAGAAAAAAATCCTACGTTACTACAAAGTCCTCTTAATTTTAATGACTTAAACGGTGAAATTGCTAAAAATCCTGAATGGGCGCTGCAACTTTACAACGGAGAAAAACAACTAACTATTGATAATAACACTGGCAAAATTATTATTGAAAAAGAGCCATTGGATCTTTCATGGAAAAAAAACTCATCCGAAAATTCGCCTTCTATAAAATATGGGCTAGGCAGTAACGCTGAAGGCAAAAAACCTGGTTCGCCTGAATACAAGCAATATCAACAACAATATCAAAATAAAAAATAACCCTTTTACCTAAACAATCAGGATTATTGATGCTCCGGCGCCACCACATAAATACCCGGAGCATTACGTAAATAACCTTCATAATCCATGCCATAACCAAAAACATACCCATCTTCCATCGTAATGCCGGTAAAATCCGCGGCTGGTGGGCCGCCCGGTAAGCGGGTTTGTTTTTTATCTAATAATACAGCGGTATAAACTTCCGTTGCGCCTTGCGCTTTACAATATTCGATTAAAGCCGCCAGCGTAATGCCGCCATCTAAAATATCATCAATAATTAATACCGCTCTTTCTTGCAGCGAAACGCGTGGTTTTACCACCCATTCCAATTCACTGCCACGAATAGCACCGTTGTAGCGCGTAGCATGTACATAATCAATTTCCAAATGAAAATCCAACCGCGGCAACAAATTTCCCGCCGGAATTAACCCGCCAATCATCACACACAACAACACAGGATTTTTATCCGCCAACTTCCCCGTAATCTCCCCTGCCATTTTATCCAATGCTTTTTCAATCTCTTCTTTCGTATAAAGACAAGTAGCTTTTTCATAAACCGCTTTTATTTTGACTGGAAGTTGCATAATTTACCTTTTTAATTTTAAAGATTTTTGAATACTTTTACCGCTTCGCCTCTCCAGCGGGAGAGGCCGACCAGGCGTAGCCTGGGCGGGTGAGGGGAATTAACACCGCTTTCTTCAATAATGAATTTCATGCTGATAAGAGCTCCCTCACCCGCCGCTTTGCGGCGACCTCTCCCGGAGGGAGAGGTGAATTCCCGCCGTCCCCTTCATCGCTTGCAATCGTTGCCGTGACAAACCAGAACTCTTAAAATTCTTCCGCTCCAATTGCTCAACAACAGCAACTGCCCCCACACGATCATTACACACCAAAACCATATCACACCCCGCCGCAAAAGCCTCCCGCGCCCGTTCCGGCATATCTCCCATTTGACTTGCACCTTTCATGGTCAAATCATCGCTAAAAATAGCCCCCTGAAAGGCTAAGCGCTTCCGTAAAACTTCCTGCAGCCAGAATTTAGAAAAGCCTGCTGGCTGCGCATCCACTGCCGGATAAATCACATGCGCCGGCATAATACCCGGCAACCCTTGCTTTACCAATTCAACAAACGGAAGCAAATCTTCCGCAGCAATCCTTTCATAAGAACGAGGATCAATAGGAATATCCACATGCGAATCGGCCGCCACCGAACCATGCCCTGGAAAATGTTTACCTACCGCCGCCATACCGGCACGCTGCATACCCTTAATATAACAGCCACCCAACTCACTCACTATTTCTGGATCACCACTAAACGCGCGATCACCAATCACCTGACTGATGCCTTTTTGTAAATCCAGCACCGGCGCAAAACTAAAATCAATCGCCACCGCCCGTAACTCACTGGCCATCACCCAACCTTGCTGCTCCGCTAACACTTTAGCCTCAGCCGGTTGCGTTTGATAAAGTTCTCCTAATTTCCCCACGGCAGGCAACGCCGTAAAGCCCTGCCGAAAACGCTGCACTCTTCCACCTTCATGATCAACCGCCACCAGCAGATGCGCAAGGTTCAATGACCGAATCTGCTGTAATAATTCACCTAATTGCATCAGTGATTCATAATTACGCGAAAATAAAATAACCCCACCCACTTGTGGATGCAGCAACAATTCTTTTTCCTCTGCGGTTAATGTTAACCCTATTAAATCCAACATAACGGCCTGCATTGATTATCTCCTACTTTTATTCCGCTCTAAATATACTGCGGAAACACTGTAACATATTTTTTTGAAAAAATTATTAGCATTAACTATAACAATACGTTATACTCGCACTAGCGCTTGAATGGATATAATAATATTAACCAGGATGGTTAATTAAGGAACAAAAAAATGTTAGAAGAATTACAGGCCAAAGAATTCAGGCAAGCTTTAGGAAATAATCCTTATATTTTGCTGATTGAAGACGAACCCATCGCTCAAAAAGTCCATACGTTAATGCTGCAGAAATTAGGCTGTAAAGTTGATTTAGCCCCCACAGGTATGCAGGCGCTCGCCATGTGTGCTAATCACTATGATATGATTCTATTAGATTGCGGCCTGCCCGATATTGATGGCTTTGAGTTAGACAAACAATTACGTGCTTTAGAACAAATATTCGGGTTTGCTGGCCGTCCACATATTATGTTAACTGCTTTTGCTTTTGAAACCATTGAGCAGGAATACCAATCTGCCGGCATCAACGATTATGCGGTCAAACCCGTTGCTTATACCAAACTACAAGCATTAATTCAAAAATGGGCTAGCGCCTAAGTCTTTGACAATTTAATTACACGATTGCGCTTTTCTCAACAAAGGTAGCTTGTAGTTTTTCCTGTATCTGCTTACATTCTTTCGGTAAATGTACGCCAAATTGTTCAAAGAAGCGTGCGTGTAAGTTTAATTCTTTTGTCCATTCTGCGGCGTCTATCTGCATCATTTCAGTAAAACGATCGGCCGTTACTTCAGGTAGGCCTTCCCATTCCAGATCTTTGTAGGCCGGTATAAATCCAATGGCGCTTTCCACCGCACTCGCATGATGATGGATGCGTGCTAATATCCACTGCAACACGCGCATATTTTCACTGTAACCCGGCCATAAAAAACGGCCGTCTTTGCCTTTGCGGAACCAATTCACGCCAAAAATC
>JBEPVU010000233.1:0-3797 GCA_041690855.1 Gammaproteobacteria bacterium
GCAATTGCCAGTAAGCCAGCAGCGATTATTTTTAGGACGAGGCTTTTTGTGGACACCCTTGCATACGCAACGATTACGCGATTTAGATTTAAGTTATAATGAAAAATATCGTTATCCCTCTAAAGCCTATCGTTTAGCAAGGCAATTAGAATTTAAGTGGGAAAATAAAAAGCTACTAAAATCTATCGCTAAATTACTCAAAAAAAATTCCTGGTTGAACCCATTACGCCCTTATCCTGATATTGGCGGGGAACCCGTTTTACACGGGATAGCCGATAATGAGGAAGATATTACGTTGAGTTTATCGGCACGTGCTGGTCATATGATTGTTATTGGCACCACACGAGTGGGAAAAACACGGTTTGCTGAATTATTGATTGGACAGGATATTCGCCGTGGTGATGTGGTAATTGTGTTAGATCCTAAAGGCGATGCTGATTTATTAAAGCGTATTTATATTGAAGCAAAGCTGGCTGGACGTGAAAATGATTTACTCGTTTTTCATTTGGGATTTCCAGAATTTTCCTGCCGCTATAACAGCATAGGCAATTTTAGCAAAATCACGCAAGTCGCTACTCGCATCACGAATGCTTTGCCATCCACAGGTGAAGCGGCTTCATTTAAAGAGTTTGCCTGGAAGTATGTCAATCTGGTGGCAAGGACACTGAATGCTCTGGGTGTTCGTCCTACTTACAAATTAATTAGTTTCTATATAACAAAATTAGATCAATTACTTATCCGTTATTGCGAAGATTTTATTAAGCAGACTGATTCTGATTATGAACGCTGGATAACTACCTTTATTCAAGAAAATATGAGAGTTGATAAAAAAAGCGGTGAGGCCATTAAACCCTCTCGTAAACAGGCCATTTTATCGTATGCGGAACAGTATATTGAAGCACGTAATCAAGCGGATTTGAATTCACTGCAAAATGATTTGTTAACCGATTTAGCGACGGCTTGCCGATTAGATCGCACGTACTACGATAAAATTACGGCCTCCGTAGGGCCTCTGTTAGAAAAGTTAACCTCTGGCAAAGTGGCAGAATTACTATCGCCTGATTACAACAACATAGACGATGAACGCCACGTATTAGACTGGTTGCGGGTCATTCGTAATAAGCAAATTGTTTATATTGGCATGGATGCACTAACAGATAGCATTGTGTCTTCTGCTGTGGGTAATGCCATGTTAAGTGATTTAGTTTCAGTGGCAGGGCATCTTTATAATTTTGGTTTAGATCATGGTTTTGGTAATTTAGTTGAGGAAAAAACGCCTTTACCACGCATCAATTTGCATTCGGATGAATTTAATGAAGTCATTGGCGATGAATTTATCCCACTGCTTAATAAGTCAGGGGGTGCAGGTTTTTGTATCACGGCCTATTCGCAAACATGGTCAGATGTGGAAGCAAGATTACTTTCTACCGCTAAAGCAGGACAGGTGGCAGGTAATTTAAACACACTGGTCATGCTTCGCACGAAAGAGGCGAAGACTGTCGATATGCTGCTGAATCAATTGCCTAAAATTCCCATTTTACGAGTAGTACCTGCTTCTAGCAGTTCCGATTCGCCCCATGGTGAACAGGGTATCTTCTATCAATCTACGAATGAAGATCGATTTGCCCATTCCGAAGTTTCGCTCATACAACAAAGTGATGTGCTTAACCTTCCAAAAGGTCAAGCATTTTGCCTCTTGGAAGGCGGTAAACTTTATAAGTTGCGTGTACCTTTGCCTGTACAAGAGACGCTTGAAATTCCAGCTACCGTTGAAGCCTTGGTGGGAAAGATGCGTGAACGCGAACAGCAGGTATCTGATAGAGAACAAGGAAAATAAAGTTTTTTATAAGTAAAGATAATAATCCTATCACCAGAGACTGTTGCTTAGAATGCTCAAAGCCAATGATACGCCTGAAAAGCAATAAATATGATCGTTATTTTTGGGGATGGGGCGGGTTTCCAACATGCCGTTATTCAGCAGAAGATCGAGAGGAAATACCTTAAAGGATCATCCCAAGTCTTGATGATTAACAAATAAAACAATAAGAGGATATTAATCATGCGTGTGTGGTGGTTTCAAAAAAATGAGTACGCTTGCTCACCGCCTGCTGGAATATTTCCTTGTCAATCCGGCAATCATTTGCTGGAAAAAGCAGCATCCTATTATATAACGGCTATCCGAAATTTAATTAGTGCGCCGAACAAATTATATAAGGCTATTTATTTTGAAACGCTTTGCCGTTTCGCTGAATGCTGTCAATCCATGCCTTTAAATCAAAGTGACGAAGATTACAGTCTACTGATACAGCACTTAAAGCGTTGCTTTTGTGCTTTAAAATTTCGCCAAAAATACTTATTGCCGCGCAATGTCGATAGCGAAATCATTGCTGAACAAGAACCCCAATGGACGTATGCCATTTTTTCGGCCAGCTTGTGCTATCAGTTGTATAATATCCAGCAAGATCGCCGCATTATTTTGCATAATTTGCAGGGTGAACCAATAGGGCAATGGCAATCTTTTGAAAATAAGTGGTACGAACCTAACAGGTATTTTTCTTTAGAGTGGGGCGAGGTTTCATCTGCTATTACAAGAGATGAAATAATGAATTCATTGGTAAAGCATATTGTTCCTGCATCGGTTATGCAGTGGTTATCTCAGAACACTACACTTTTTGCTTTATGGTGGGATGCTATAAAAGGGATAGATAAGGGCAATATTTTATCGAGCATCATACAAGAAGCCATGAATGCACGGGATACCAAGAAAATGAGAGTATCCCTTGAAAATGACAAAGCAATGGTGTCCGGAGCGATAACAGCGAGCCTCTCTGTATCTACTCCTGCTAATGAACAGACAGCGAGTGATCCAATTGAATTACTTTTAACATATTTGGCTAATCTAACTCATGCAGGTGATAACGAAATTCACTGCTTACGTACCCATCATGGCTTGTTTGTTCTATCACAATCATTAACTGATTTTGTTACACAAAACAAGCGGTATAAAAATGCTCATCAGCTAATCAATTTAATAAAATTTGCCCTGGTTAATAAGGCTGGGGAATACGGTTGGCAGTATAGACCTAAAGCATTTGAAGATCGCCGCGTGTTGGCAGGTATTGTGCTGAAAGAGGATGTACTTAGCGAAAGTTGGAAAAATCAGCCTGTCAATTCTGAGTTTCAACCGGCAATTAAACTGTGAGGTAATAAATAATGGAAATGACACCATCAACGAGTGCTGAAACAAAAGGTAATACCTCTAAAGCCTATTTAACAGCAGAGCATCAGCTTGAGCTGCATACTAATACCGCTCAAGCACTTTTTACTGGCCACTGGCGAGTAGGAAATATGGGGTTGGTGCAATATGCTAAGTTAATGAGCCAGTTATGGAAGGCCTATAAAGAAGATGATCCCTATGCGGAGTGGTATCTGCTGAAAGCCTATGAAGCACTTGAACAGACAAAAGATAAAATAAAGGACTATGAAAAAAACTTGCAACAGCAATTGGATAATTTACGCGGCTTTAAAATAAGCTTATTTAGTAATCCAGCCCCCTTACTGCAGCCACTTCGACTAGCCACGCCTTTTGCTTTTATAGCGGCTATGTTAGTAGAGCAAGTCGATTATGTAACGCGCCAGCTATATACACTAAATCGTATCGGTTTGATTCCTAAAGAAAAACTGAATATCTCCACGGTGATGATCGATGTCCAAGCGGCTTTTGCAATACCTAGAAAATGGCAGCATACAAATGTCACCCGTCAAGACATCAAAGAAAACAACCAGACCTGTCTCTT
>JBEPVU010000234.1:0-3791 GCA_041690855.1 Gammaproteobacteria bacterium
GCGTACAGGGATGTATTCACAGCGTGTTTACAAAAAGACTTTTCCTCTGGCTAACCGGCACACATCCTCAAAGCGACTCGCGAAAAAAAATAAAAAGTAGTTTTATTAAATTATTTTTAAATTCACTCTCCATCAAACCCACATTTCTTCTCAATAATATACTGCGGCCGATGTTTAACCTCATGGAAAATCTTCGCGATATATTCGCCTAAAATCCCAATCGACATCAATTGCACGCCGCCAAAAAACATAATGCCGACTAAAATACTGGGAAATCCTGGCACATCAACGCCATAAATTAACGTTTTCAGAATAAAATAAAAAGCGTATATCAAAGCAATAAAAGAAATTACAAAACCAATTAATCCCCACATTCTTAACGGCACGTCAGAAAAAGAAGTAATGCCAGTAATCGCCAGTTCAGTCAATCGAGTAAATTTCCAGGAACTTTTGCCGCCAGCGCGGTCCTGCACGTCAAAAGGTACGCCGATGCTTTTAAAACCTACCCAGGCATAAAGGCCTTTCATAAAGCGTTCACGCTCTTCAATTTTATTTAAAGCATCAATTACATTGCGATCTAATAAGCGGAAATCGCCGGCATTACTCGGAATAGTAATTTTGGTTATTTTAGCCATCAAATGATAAAACAGTTGCGCAAACGAGCGTTTAACACGGGATTCATTATCACGATTATTACGTACGCCATAAGCCATGTCATAACCATCCGCCCAATGCTGCAAAAATATCGGAATTGTTTTAAGCGGATGCTGAAAGTCCGCATCAATCAAAATAGCGACTTCGCCCGCACAATGTTGTAACCCCGCCGTCAATGCGCTTTCTTTACCAAAATTACGCGAGAACCCCAGGATTTTAAGCTTAAACTCAGTCGCAACGCTCATGGCTTTGCTCACGGTATCATCTTGGCTGCCATCATCAACAATGATAATTTCAAACTGATGCGTCAACTTTGTTAACTCAGCATATAACTGCTGAATAAAATCGATAATAACGGCCTGTTCATTGTAAACTGGCACGATGCAGGAGATAAAAACCTGTTTGTCCATTAACTTTTGCTGGCGCGAATTGTTGGTCATAGCGTGAGGATTTGTTAAGTTCAGTATAAGATAGAGGCAATCATACCTGAGAGCAAAATATTATGGAAACGCCCGATACGCAAGCGGTTAAAACGTACTTGCTAACGTTGCAAGAGACTTTTTGCCAGGCTTTAGAGATTGCCGATGGAAAAGCCTGCTTTTATGAAGATGCCTGGGAAAAACCTGATGGCGGTGGCCATGGACGTTCAAGGGTTATGGCCGATGGGGACGTATTTGAGCAGGCCGGTGTTAATTTCTCGCATATTTCTGGTACGAATATGCCACCTGCCGCAACCCTTAAACATCCTGAATTGGCAGGCGCTTCCTTTCAGGCAATAGGCATTTCACTCGTGATTCACCCGCGCAATCCCTATGTGCCGACCACTCATTTCAACCTGCGATTTTTTGTGGCTAAAACTACACAAGGACAATCTCTCTGGTGGTTTGGCGGTGGCTTTGACTTAACGCCTTATTATGGTTTTATAGAAGATTGTCAACATTGGCATCAAACGGCTAGTGATGCGTGTGCGCCCTTCGGGCAGAATATTTATGCAAAATTCAAGCAACAATGTGATGAATACTTTTATCTAAAACACCGGCAGGAGCCGCGTGGAATTGGTGGTTTATTTTTTGATGATCTGAATGAAGGGGGTTTTGAGCAAAGTTTTGCTTTTATCCAAAGTGTTGGTAATCATTTCCTATCAGCCTATTTGCCGATTGTACAACGCCGTAAAAAAATACCTTATGGTGAGCGTGAGCGTGATTTTCAGCTTTATCGCCGCGGGCGCTATGTTGAATTTAATTTAATTTACGATAGGGGAACGTTATTTGGCCTGCAATTTGGCGGACGGACGGAATCGATTCTTATCTCATTACCGCCCCACGTTATCTGGCGCTATAACTGGCAGCCTCAGGCAGGCACGCCTGAAGCAGCGCTTTATGATTATTTTCTAATACCAAGAGATTGGTTAAAAGTCAGCAATGTTTAAACACCGCGGCCAGGTGGTTTGGGCTGGTTGGTGAAAGGATTGTAGCCTTTACCGCCGCCGCCCGAATCGCTATCAATCTCATTGCCAAAAAACTCACGCAGCAGGTTGATAGAAATAACCACCCGTGTACCGCCGCGTAGTTTACTGCTGACGGTAAATATCATTTTATTAAATACCACTAATGCTCGTTTACCAATGGCTTCTTTCAAAGTCGCCACAATATTTTTGGCCTCTGCTTCTGACAGGGAGGGAGAAATAAGCTCTGATTTGGCCGGTAATGTTTCCCACTGCACTTTGCTATTGGGAATTTTTCGGTTGATAAAAGCGATTTCAGAAGCGTAGTTGTTACTGGTCATAGAGAGATTTCCTTATATTAAATATATTTATTTAAAGAAATTGTATCGATAGATAGGCAGTGGGGCAAGTACATTCGATGTCATCCTTGTATTTTTTATCTGTCATCCTGAGGAACGTAGTGACGAAGGATCTCCCACTATAGGCACATATCCAGAGAGATCCTTCATCGCTACCGCTCCTCAGGATGACAAATTAAAAACGCCTCATCAAGTTGTTTTCGGCGGCGCTAATAACACTTTCAATAAACTACTCGCGCCAAGCCGGGTTTTGTCCGCACTCAGCCATTGACTGCCTAAAATCTGTTCGATCAAAAATAAATAACCGGCCGCCTGTTGTATTGTGCGGATACCACCCGCCGCTTTAAAACCGGCAGAACCATTGGCCTCTTTAATGGCCAGCAACATGGCGGCGGCGGCTTCTAAAGTAGCGCTTTCACTCATTTTGCCGGTTGATGTTTTAATAAAATCTGCACCGGCGCCAACCACGGCTATACTGGCTGCCTGGATTAGTTCAAATTTCTGCAAAGCGCCGGTTTCCAGAATAACTTTTAATAGTATATTTTCCCCACACGCTTTTTTGCAGGCACTAGTAAACGAAATAATAATATCCTGATCGCCTGCTAAATAAGCTGCATAGGGCATCACAACATCAATTTCCTGCGCGCCGTCTTTAATGGCTTGATTAATAGTTGCTAGCGTAGCGCCTAAATCGGTATTGCCGGCTGGAAAATTAGCTACCGTTGCAATCTTAGTAGGGCTGCCTAGTAATATTTCTTTTGCCTGCCCGATAAATTGCGGATAAATGCACACAGCAGCCGTTTTGCCTAGCAGAGTATCCGCATCGCGGCATAACTGCACAATATCGTCTACAGTAGCTTTTTCATTAAGATGGGTTAAATCTAATAAAGGGATAACGCGCTGCGCAAAACCGGGCTCAATAGCCGCTTGCTTTGCAGCGTCAATTAATTCATTAATTTCAGCAGAATTCATCAGGGTCACGGTGTAAACTCTCAAGCACTTTAGTAATTAATCGCGTAATATCTTTAGCTGCTAGTTTAGCATAATGTAGCGTTTGTTCGTGATTAATTTTTTCATTACTCATGCCGGCGGCAAAGTTACTGATAGCGCTAATCGCTGCGACTCGCAATCCACAATGACGGGCGACTAATACTTCCGGCACGGTAGACATACCTACGGCGTCAACGCCTAGCGTTTTAAACATGCGTATCTCGGCATGTGTTTCAAAATTAGGGCCTGCTAAGCCTACGTAAACGCCTTCTGCTAAAGTAATATTTAATTCATGCGCGGCAGCACGAAAGCGTTGCCGTAGTTCCACATCATAGGCTTCATCC
>JBEPVU010000235.1:0-3762 GCA_041690855.1 Gammaproteobacteria bacterium
TGGATTAAGGATACCTATCTCTCATCGCCCTAAATAATTGACTGTAACAGATTCCCTGCCATGCCCAAGGGCTTGGCTTATGATTAATCGCACTGAACAATCAAGCGTTTTTTGTTCCTTATTAAGCATTCTGGAAGTTGGCCCACCACACTTTGGGCAATCCCAACCGGTTAAGATTTTATATCGCTCTTGGGCGTACGCATGGCGTAATCCATGTGCATGTTTTATGCCTGCTAATCGTGTTTGCTTGTCATACAGGTAACGCTGCTGAATATAGGTTTTACTTTCCGAAATAAGTGACTGGTCGATATTTTTTACCAGCTTTTTAGCTTCATCAAGCCAATAGCGGGCTTCTACTGATAAAACAGGCACAGTACGACTACGCCCACCCTTGCACCAGGAAGCTTGCAGTTCTATGTGATCGCCTTTATCCGCCTGCCAGGGTTTAAATTTAATACTTTCTTCGCGGCGCAAACCTAAGTAACGTTGTAAATGAATAGCAATCCTTATATAAGGATTAGTAATTTTCGTTAAATCTACGGTATTTAAATGAACCGCTTTGTTAATCTGATTATCAGAATAACATCTGTTCCCTACTCCTAGTCTATCGTTAGTTGGCACAAGATTCATTTTAGCTAATTTTCCACATAACCAACGCAAATGGGCATTACGATTTTTAATCGTTGCATTTGGTTAGCTGTTTCGTACGCCAGAATTCATTAAGGCAATAAATATGCTTTTGCTTTAATCCTTGCACGTTTCTTAACTTGTAACCGCTCATCACTAAATCGGCCGCTGCCTGAAATAAAATACTTTTTCTAGCCTGCTGAGTTTCAAAAGAACCATCTCGATTATGTTTGAGCAAATGATAAATACTCTGCTGTAGTTGATGTTTAGCTGCCATATAATCCTCACTTTATTAAAAAATTGTTTTATCGCTTACCCTTTTAGGAAATAGGTTAGTGCTAAGTATCCGGCTTATAACTGTCCTTGCAGTTACAATGCTGTGGCTTGCGCCACGAGGGATACGTTTGGGCGAAATGAAAAATACATTTCTTGCGATTAGGTCTACGACCTTCTGCCAGAAAGAAGCAGTATCTTGATTGACAGTTATTGACACACCTAAATGTGATCGAAGGAATATTGCTAATGTTAATTAACAATATACGCACACTGTGCGAGGACTATTAAATCAACGTTTATACGATAAACATTAATTTCATGTTGCGATTAACAACACAAGGACTAATATGCAATATTTTATTGACTGCTATTGCATAAACCAAAAGTAAAAATACTCCGCGCTAGTTGCATGGTTTATGTAGCGCTTACCCTACAAGTTCTCGTCAGCAGGGCAATGACGTTATATTAATAATATAATCATAGCTTTTATTGAAAGGCAAATGCTTTTTAATAAATTATTTTTAAGGATTTACTCTATTTTTACAGAGGTTTATGTAAGTTATCACTGCAAAGTTTTCACCAGAACATCACCGATAAAATAAGTTTATTAATAAACTTAAATTCTTGTATTGTGTGATTTTTTTGAATATTACGCTGACGCGTCACTATCGACGCTAACGCGTCTCAATAGTGACGCGCTTAAAATAGTTTCTAAATAAAAGGCTACAGCAGATGGTCTTTCTCTGCTCTGCGCGGACGTTTATTCGGTGACTTCTGAAAATTTTTTGGGTGGTTAAGGGGAATGGCTCCGCATCTTTTTATCATTTGGTGCAGTAATCCAAGTTATCTACTAACAACTTATTATCATCGTTAGTAGATAATTTTAGCTGCTATTTTTTATTCTTCTTGCATACCAATCGTTCGGCTAGTGATAAACATATCCAGGTCTGTTTGACAATATTTTACTAATCTGCCAATTTTAACAAAGGGCAAATTATAGCGTTTGGTACATGCCCATACCGCCAAAGTACGTGGGGTAACGCCCAAATAGTCGGCGGCCTGTTCACGGTTTAAAAGATCAGATTGTGTTCTTATTTTGTTTAAAATAGCAGATTGTCCTGATGGAATATTCATATTCGTCTCCTGAATTCGGTTAATGGTTACTCTTAATAAAACTTTGTGATACGTGATAAATCTCTTGCAGGGCAAATTATAAAAATTAGGCTGCTTAAGAGATTAAAGAGGAGTAGTACAAGTTATAGTCAACTTTCTAAGGTAAATGGCTATAACCAGTCACAATAACTAAATCGGCGGAATAGAGTATAGGATTGCTATTTTTTTACCGCTAGTGCTTTGCTAACCTGTTCCAGCACTTTAGCTATCACCTTCCCCTGGCTTTCAACTTTACTAATATAAGCTTGCGTTACACCCATGCGCTTGGCTAACTCTTTTTGCGTCATATGGGCTTTAATTCGCGCTAAAGCAACGGGATTATCGATATAATCTTCCGGGTCAAAAGGCACATAATCATCATCGCTATCTGATTCAGCGGCTTCTTCTTCAATCTCTTCCCGCAAAGCTTTATAAATTTTTAATCGCCATTCATATAATATATCGGGACAATTTTCCTCATTCATTGAGCCATCGCTCAATTCTAATACTTGAAATCCATGTCGTTCATAAAACCGCCGGGCTCCAACATTTTCTTGAAAGGTACGTAAACGAATAGGAGTGCCTAAAGCAGATTTCGCTGTTGTAACCAATAAGGTACCTATCCCACGTCCAACAACTGCTGGAGAGAGATAAAGCTGGTCAATCCAGCCTATGGATTCTTTTTTTGATAATGCCATCATACCAACTATAACACCGTTTTCTTCGGCAACAGTCACTTGACCGGTTGGAATAAGTATTTCACGAACCCATTGATGAATGCTTTCTTCAGAATGTGCGAGTGGCGCGAAAGCAACAAATGCTTTGCGTGAAGCCAAGTAAATCGTAGTAATAGACACGGCATCGGCTAAAGTTGCTTTTCGCAATAAGAGATTCTGTGACATGCAGCATGTCTTTCTAATAAAGTAATCCCGTATTTTATGATAATTGAATTAACTGTGGTAGCAATTTTTGACATTTTATAGACTATAGAAGAATACAAAGCGAAAGCTTTTAGCTTCTTGCTACTGCACCACTGTGATGATCCGCATATTTGATCGTTAGTAGATAAAGGACATATTGGTTTAAGCTTACGCCTTGGGTTTTAGCGGCACGCGCTAATTCTGCATGTAACCTTCTAGGTACGCGCATTAAAAACTTACCGCTATAATTGGCTTCAACACTAGGCTGAGGAATTTCACGCCCCATTTTAGCCGCCGCTTTCATCCAGGCTTTTGCAGCATCATGTATTTCATGTACTGCTTCTTCTTCCGTAACGCCCCATGCTGAGCAGCCAGGCAAATCGGGTACGATAGCTATGTAGCCTTCATCCTCATCGCTCCAGAAAACTTCTATGGGATATTTAAATTTCTCTTTTTGCATATTTTTCCACCATCTCAATGAGTTGTCTTGCTTGATAGGGCGTTATATAACCATTACGGTTTTGAAAGTTTAACATCAATGGTTCACCTTCTTTACCGAAAGCACGATGTGAACCCTGGCCACCTTTATGGATAAAGCCTAGCCACTCCGCCACTTTGCAAGCATCCTCAAAGCGTACTGCTTTAGGGTTATTTAATATGGCTGTAATCAGCTTGTCTTTTTTACTCATTATACTATATATGGTATCATTTTAAAATGGTTTTTGGTTATTTTTCTCTGTACATGACAAAATTTCATATTCTTTGTGCAGTTAAATTTGGATTTTCT
>JBEPVU010000236.1:0-3758 GCA_041690855.1 Gammaproteobacteria bacterium
CCATTGTTTAATAGTCCGCAAATTGGCGCATTGTTTGAAACACTTGTTTTAGCTGAAATTGTAAAATTTATGCGAAATTATAGAAAAGATTGGCAATTATTTTTTTGGCGCACTAAAGAAGGCGAAGAAGTAGATTTTGTACTTAAAACAGCCGAGAATTCTGTGTATGCTTTTGAGGCTAAGCTTGCTATACAAAATGTTCCTCAAGCAGTCAGTTATCCAGCGGCATTTCAAAAGCATTTTTCACCTCAGACGCCATTGGCTGTGGTTACTTTTGGTGGGAAAAAATTAAAATTATCTGCAAATTGTTTTGTTTTGCCGATTGCTGAGTTACATGATTATTTGAAAGAATTATAACGATTAATTTTTTTAGAGAGAATAATTTCATGTTAGAAAAAAATAATGGTAAAGCCCGCTGCGCCTGGGTCAATGATGATCCTATTTATATCGATTACCACGATAAAGAATGGGGCGTTCCAATTTATGATGAGCGATTGCTGTTTGAATTTCTGATTTTAGAAGGTGCGCAGGCGGGATTAAATTGGTTAACGATCTTAAAAAGACGTGAGCATTATCGTGCGCTTTTTGATCAATTTGATGCAGAAAAAATAGCGCGTTATGATACGCATAAATATGAAAAATTACTTGGCGATGCCCGAATTATTCGCAATCGCTTAAAAATCCAGGCGACCATTACTAACGCGCAGGCCTATTTAGCTATTAAACAGGAATATAATAATTTTGCGGATTATATCTGGCAATTTGTCGAAGGTAAGCCGATACAGAATCATTGGAAAAGCGCTAAGCAAGTGCCTGTTACCAGCGCTGTTTCAGATAAGTTATCAAAAGATTTAAAAAAACGCGGCTTTAAATTTGTGGGCAGTACCATTTGTTATGCCTTTATGCAGGCTGTTGGTATAGTTAATGATCATACTAGAGATTGTTTTTGTTATCGGTATTTAAAAAATTACCCGACCAAGAGGAGATAAACGGTCGGGCTTCTCCATCAACGCTAGAGGAACCGAGACTGCAAGAGAAAGTTTTTTAATTATTATTTTCTTGCAGTTTAAATTCGAAAGATGGCTATGATTTGCTAAATCAGCGGCGGCGTTTATTGCCATGCGTTTTTAACCGGTTTAGCCAGCAGCCAGTCTACTATCCGTGGCTTGCCGCTTAGCTTCAATGCGATAGACATTATAGCTTTGCGGGAGCGGCCATCGATAGTCTTTTGAAAAGAATTTTTTAAGTTCATGTCATGTTCAGCTTTTAGAGTGGTAATAAAGGTCATAATTAGGTTCCTTTTTGGTTATTAAATAGGGTTCACTATTTGTTCACTTGGCTATAATAGGGGACAAAGGGTGAACTTGCAAGAGGGGCGAATTAAAATTTTGTGCCGGTTAGCGCTCCGCCATAGCAGTTTGTTAAACCCGCTGTAAATACATCCCTGTACGCTCAAGTGCCGCTTCCTGCGGCACATGGTTTAACAAACCGCTATGGCGGAGCGCTAACGCATTGTTGTGAAAAATGTTTAATGTTTATTGATGTGCTGTATTCGCTAAACAAAATTCTGCAATTTGCTGCAGTAATTTTTCAGTGGCTTTGTTGGCGGCAATAACGCCGTCGTAAGGCGTGTCTTCAGAGGTGGGTTCGATAATATTAAATTGCTGCGTGGCAATAACCTGGTGTTTGTTATTATCAATTAATTGAGCGCGTATATTAAATTGCACCTGGCTGGGATGGTGTAAAAAGCTTTGTTGTAATTGCAGGATGCGGGTGTTTAATACGCGGTCATATTGAGCGCCATTCGCTGCCGTTGCCAGCACGGCGTGAAAATGGTCGGTGTTTTGTAAGGTTTGAATTAATAAGGGGTGTAGCATTTGTGCGGGTGTGTCTGCCCATTGGTTATAAGAAAAATAAGCAAGCTGGTACGGTTTGTTGACGTAGGCAATTTGTGGTGTATCAAATGCCTGGCTGGCTTTGGGGGTTTCAACTAATAAAGTTAATGTTGTTGAGTGCGCGGTTAGTGTGGGAATAGTGGGATTTAAAACGTATGTTTGTGTGGGTGTAACAGTAACGGGTTTTAAGCCGCAGCCGGTTAGATAGAATAGGCTGATAACGACACTGCTTATTTTAAGCATTCTATAAACGTTTAAAGCAGTAGTGGTTTGCATTTAACTCTCTCCTGGCCCTGGCGGCGGTGCGGCTTCGCCGCGTAATAATACGCTGGGATTTTGTTTAATCGTTTTGCTGGTCATCAAGAGGTTATTGGAAGTGCTATTTAGGTTGCCAATTAATGAATTGATCATAGGCAAGGTTTGCTCATTGAAATTTTGCAGCAGGGTTTGGCCGTTTTTCAGTAATTCAGGAAATTGCTGGCTGGCTTTTGCCGTATTGATCATAAAAGTGTTGGCTGATTTTAAAGTGCCGCTAAGTTGTTTAGAGTTAGTGGCTAATGTAGTGGTCAGCTCGTTAATATTCTGCAATGTTTGTTTAAATGCTGCGCGATTGTCATCGTCTAATATAGAATGCAATTCTTTACTGATCTGGTTTAAATTCAGGCTAAGATTACTGATGACCGTGTCAAGTTTCAGCAGTAATGAAGGTGCAGTTTTAATAATTGGATAATCTTCGCCAGGTTGTTTTTTTAAAGGCGTTAAATCACTCGAGGTTGAACGTAAGCCAATATAAGCAATACCGCTAAGCCCTTGTGACATTAAAGTTGCCGTGGTGCTTGCCGTAATGGGTGTACCTGTAGCGATGGCGAGTAATAATTTAACCTGCTGGGGATTTTGCTCATTCAAGCGAATGGCGTCAATATGGCCTACATTAACGCCATTATATTGCACAGGCGAACCAATATTCAGGCCAGCCACGGACTCATTCATATAAACGCGGTAAAGGTGATATTGTTGCGTGGATAAGCCAACGGATAACCACAAACTTATAATAATGATGGCGGCAATTAAGCCGATCACAAATATGCCTACGAGGGTGTAATTAACTTTTGATTCCATAGTGATTGCTAATGTTCTTCAGGATGATCGTTATTTTCAGTATAAAACTTTTCCATCATTCTGCCGCGCGGACCATTAAAATAATCCTGAATTAAAGGTTGTTTTATAGCGACTAATTCTTCGATAGGCGCTGCGGCTATCACACGTCCTTCGCCTAAAAAAGCAACGCGATTGGTTACTTGCCATAAAGTATCCATATCATGCGTTACCATGACAATAGTTAATCCTAAGGTTTTTTGCAAGTTTAATACGAGCTCATCAAAAGCGGCCGCGCTTTGCGGATCAAGCCCTGAAGTGGGTTCATCTAAAAATAATAATTCGGGATCTAACGCAATTGCGCGGGCAATGGCCGCACGTTTTTGCATACCGCCGCTTAATTCGGCAGGGTATTTAGCCGCATCATTAATTTCAAGCCCTGCCGCGAGAATTTTTAAGAGCGCCAGTTCTTCAATCGTTTGTTGTGACAATGACGTATGCTCCTGCAAGGGAAAAGCGACGTTTTCTAATAAGGTTAATGAGCTGAATAAAGCGCTTTGCTGAAATAAAACGCCAAAACGCTGGCGCAGATTATTTAAAGCGCTGTTATCGGCTGTCATTATTTCACCGAAAATACGTACACTGCCGGCAGTCGGCGTTTGTAATAGCAGCATGGTTCTGAGTAAGGTGGATTTACCGGAGCCGCTGCCGCCTACAATCGCTAGAATTTCCCCGCGATTCACCGTCAGATTAACATCAGTGTGTACC
>JBEPVU010000237.1:0-3737 GCA_041690855.1 Gammaproteobacteria bacterium
TTATTGATATGTGGATAAGAGAGATCTACTCCATAGTGTTCGTCGGCAGCTTCTTATGTGTATTAGATACTGGAAATAAACAAAAACAAAAAACCACGACTCCTCTAGGGTAAAATCTTCTATTCTCAACTTAGTTTCTGTGAATATTTTTTCTTTTATATCTTTCGTCTTAAAGAAGCCTATACCTTCATTAATTCTCCCAAATAAATGGTCATGAACATGTGTATGTAATGCCAACTTTTCCTCAGGCATTGCATTATCAAAATAAATTTGCAGCGCTTCCTGATATTCTGAAGCTATTTTTTCAGATTTAAAAAATATCAGTATTCTAAAAACTTTGCCTATAATATCTTCCTTTCCTTTATTTCCAAAAATAAAATTTCTAAATATTAGTATCGTAGCTTCTTTCTGTTCATCTGTTTTATCTGTATTTGCGTTGACTCGACTCTGTAATTCATTTAACACTGCCGTGAGTATGGCCTGAAAAATTTCATGAGCTTCGGTTAATATAGCCTGTAAATTTTGAGGTGCGTTCTTTTCTGTTTGACTTAAACTCTCTAGTGGCTCCATTATTTTTTGGTATTGTTCTAGCATACCGTTTAATGCAGCTAACGCAGGCTTTAGTCTTTTATCTTCTGCTTCTGCAAATTCGCTCAAAACTAAGCGCTCCGAATAAGAAAGCGTTTTTATAAAATTTTCCAGTTTTTCCCGATAAAATTTATAGTTATCATTTTGATCAGTTTGCTTGCGCTGCAAATAGCAGTACATAAGAATAGCTTTTTTATTCACATCATGCGATACGGTGGTTTTTTCACGCAGGAAAGCATTTACCTGTGTCTTATACTCCGAGTCATTTTTAAATTCTTTATGTAAATAAGCCAGCAAATGCTCTATTCTTTTAGCCTGAATCTCCCGTTCTTCCTGTTCATAATGATTGAGTATTTTATCAGTAAACCAATCAGTTACTTCTTTACCATCACCTGTTTTAAAATCAGGTAAAGGGTTACAGTGCGTATTTCCTTCTACTTTTTCTTTTAATTTTAACGTTGGGCCTGAAAATCTTGCTTTTTGAAGATCTGCCAAAGTTTTAATTGCCTTTTCAATTTGTGCTGTGCTTTTTAATAATTCAGGATATAAAGCGGCATCATAATTTAATTCCTGACTTATCCAGCGATTGATCTTTTTGAATTGCGTATAATTTTTCAAAAGAGCTTCGTATTTATGTAGCGCCTTATCTATTTTCTTTTTAGCTGCTTTATCTGATATTTCCTTCAATCCTTTCAGGCTATTTTTTTCATAGTGATTAAGAAGTGCTAGTATATGTTTGAGTATCTTTTCTAAGTCTGATATCAGCAAATTTTCGCGCATCCATACGGTGTTCCGCTGTTTTCTTGTAAGAGATTTATCGCCCATGAGTGCATCTTGTTCTTTCTCCATGTGCATACGCGAATTTTCATTTAATTTTCGATAGTCTTCGAAGCTTGACTTACCCCAGCCTCCTCCTAAATTGGCTACCCCATTAACTAAAGGTTTAATTGGCGAAACAAATTGCCCCACCGTATCAAAAGAACTGCCATGCACAAATTTAACCTCTAACTTAGATTCTTTAAGTTTTGCAGCAATAGCCGCACCATACCAGGAGCTTAGTGAATAGCCTTTAAGCACCACGCGCCGTGCTGCTTCTTTCATAGAAATCTGGTATTTTTCCGCTAATTCTTTAATATGGTGAATAATAATGCGGACATGATCTTCAACCACTTCCTCTAGCATTTGATAATCGCCTGTACTGCCGTTAATTGCGCGTGGGTTGATAGCTACTGTTGTTAATGAATAGCCTGAATTTTTCTGCATTTCAGTCATATCCTGTACCATTTCATCCAACATTGATTCTGCACACACGCAATTCCCTTGAAGATAGAAACATACAAATTCAGTGTTTTTTTCTGCGGCAACCTTGTCTTTGTTCAGATTTAATTCAAATCCTTCTAAGCTTACATCATTGTAGAGCTTGTAAGTTTTTTCAATAGAAGATACATCTGGACACTTTTTAAGATTTTCAGAAAATCGCTTTTTAGCGGCTTTTAAATCAAGCAAAGTGTCAAATTCAAATTTTGGGTCTTGAATTTTTTCTTTACCTTCTTCTTGTGGCAATTTACTTTCTAATCTTTTTGCTATTTGCGTAAGTATTTGGGAGACTACGGCCTGTTTCACAATGTCTTCCATATAATTCAACATAAGATTTTTTAAGGGTTCATACTCTTTATTATTTATCGCAGCATAAATGTCTTTATCTGAGCTTTTAATATCTTCCATTATCTCCTTAAAAAATTTAGGCTCTTTTTTTTGCAGTTCTAATAAAAAAGCAGCAAAAACATAGCTGGTTCCCCATGAATATAATGATAATAACATTGTGCCATTTACTTTTTTCTTTAAATAAATCCTTAAAAGTTTTTCTTCAAGATATTGCATTTGTTCCATACTTAGGCTTTTTACTGTACCGTCAATTGCGTTGTCAATCTCCTCGTCCATCTTTTCTGCTACTTGTTGTTTCTCTTGCTTTTGAATCTCTTCCTGCGCTTCCCTTTCTTCTGGAGACATCCACTTTTCTTTCAGCCATTGCTGTTCCAGCCATCGCTTTGCTTCGTCTGGCTCTTTATTCTCCCATTCATTAAAGTTACGACTTTCTGAATGAGCTGGCCACATTAGTTCTAGTATCTTACGCGATAAAAATTTAGCCCCTCGCCCCATAGATATTGATTCCGTACTTGATTTATTCTCAGTATTTAAATCGATTATTTCTTCAGTTGGCATATAAAACCTCATTAATTATCTTTGATCTACGTTTATTATAGCGCGCAAACCTTAACGAATCCTTAAAGCTGAAAAACTATCAGCAGTTCCCACTGAACCAGCGGGAACTGCTGATACCCTGCAAAAATTTCACTTCAAATAACATCCTGTTGCTCACGTGCCGCGGCCATCAATGCCAGGCGTGCAATCACGCCATACGCATAAAAACGATTAGTACACGCCTCTGGCGCGGCACATTGCTCGGGACTATTACAAGCGGTTACAAACGCTAAGGGCGCAAATTCCATACCGGGCGAATTTAAATTTTCTGAACTGGATTTATCCGCGTGTAGACGATAAAAACCGCCCACCACATAACGGCCTATCATATAAACGACCGGCTCCGCTACTGCCTGCTGCCAGGTTTCTACCGTATACACACCTTCTTGAATCAATACCTGCGTAATCGGACGGTTCCCTTTGGCTGTCGACATATTTGTCCGACGTTTACGATTTAACTGTCGCAATTCATCAACCGAATAAATCGTCATAACACCCATGCCGTAAGTGCCTGCATCTGCCTTAATCACTAAAAAAGGTTTTTCTGTGATGCCGTATTCATGATATTTATTCTGCACTAAAGTAAACATTTCTTCTGCGTGCGCCATTAATGCCTCTTCTCCTTCTCGCTTTAAAAAATTGACGTGATCACATTGCCGGTAAAAAGGATTAATTAACCAGGGATCGATATTAATTAATTCAGCGAATTCCTTTGCCACCGCATTGTACTGGTGAAAATGTTTAGACTTTAAACGCGTGTCCCATCCTAGCGCGAGTGGCGGAAAAATAGGTTGCTCGATATCTTGCAATATTTCCGGCACGCCACTGGATAAATCATTATTTAGTAACACCAGACAGGCATCAAAATCTTTTACGCCGATACGATC
>JBEPVU010000238.1:0-3732 GCA_041690855.1 Gammaproteobacteria bacterium
ATTTTAATCTCCTCCCCCTTCAAGGGGGAGGATTAAGGTGGGGGTGATCTAAACTAAACAGCAGTTTTTTGATCACCCCCATCCTAACCTTCCCCCTTGAAAGGGGAAGGAATAATACGCAATTTCTAAGTGCTTTGAGTATATAATGACTAACTAACATACTTAATATAAGCCGCCTGTTCTCCCAGCATTTTTCGTAACTTCTCCAATAATTCATCGGTTGGTTTGACTTGCCATTGTTCGCCTAATAATAAATTCACCCATGAATCTTCACGGTGATACTGAATGTAAACAGGACAATTACCCGGACAAAAGGGTTTGATAGCTTGTTGAATTTTTTCAAAAAAAACAGCATCTGCTTTGTTTTGTTCAATCCTAATTAATAAATGCTTAGCAAAATTTTCCCGCGCCGTGGTGATATTAAATAAACGCCTCGCTAATACTTTATTATTGCCGGTAAATTCATCCAGACTGATTTCACCTTCGACAATTAATAAACAATCTTTGTTCAGTAAATCTTTATAGGTCATAAAAACATCGCTGAATACCGTTAAATCTAAACGACTGTTTTTATCTTCCAGGGTGATAATCGCCATACGATCACCGCGTTTAGTAAACAGCGAACGTATGCCAACTACCCAACCAGCCACTATTACCGTCTGATTACGATATTGCGATAACTGCCCTAACGGCGCCGTAATAAAATGGCTTAATTCCTGCTCATAACGCTGTAGTGGATGACCACTTAAATAAAAACCTAATACTTCTTTTTCGCCTTGCAACAGCGCCTGCATCGGTAATTCTGCCAGTTGTAGCATATCAGGTTGTACATAATGCGTTGCTGATTCGCCAAATAAATCGTGTTGTCCCGCATCGATTTTTTGTGCATGCTGTTCCGCTGCTTGTAAAGCTGAATCTAATGCCGCTAATAAACTGGCGCAATTAGCCCCCAGGCTTGCCATGCTGCCTGCACGAATTAAAGCTTCTAAGGCGCGCCGATTAATTTTACGCGTATCGACTCGGCGGCAAAAATCAAAAAGATCTTTAAACACGCCTTCTGCATTGCGGCTATTAATCATATTTTCTATCGCTGCTTCACCCACACCTTTAATTGCCCCCAAGCCATACACAATTGCGCCTTCGGCATTAACAGTAAATTGATAGCGACTGCTATTAATGTTCGGTGGAATAACGGTTAATTTTAAATTACGGCATTCATCTAAAAAAAACACGACTTTTTCAGTATTATCCATATCAGAGGACAATACCGCCGCCATAAATTCCGCTGGATAGTGGGCTTTTAACCAGGCAGTTTGATAAGTGACCAACGCATAGGCGGCAGAATGCGATTTATTAAAACCATAACCCGAGAATTTTTCCATTAAATCAAAAATAGAACTCGCTGTTTTCGTATCAATCGCATTGGCTTTAGCGCCTGCCAAAAATATTTCTCGCTGTTTAGCCATTTCTTCGGGCTTTTTCTTGCCCATGGCGCGGCGCAATAAATCAGCACTGCCGAGTGTGTAACCTGCTAATACCTGCGCAATCTGCATCACTTGTTCCTGATAAACAATCATGCCATAGGTGGTGCGCAAAATAGATTCCAGCAATGGATGTGAATATTCCACTTTTGCGCGGCCATGTTTGCGATTAATGTAATCATCTACCATGCCGGATTGCAGCGGCCCTGGACGGAATAACGCGCCTAAATCAATAATATCTTCAAAGCAACTGGGTTGTAACCGCTTGACTAAATCTTTCATACCGCGCGATTCTAATTGGAAAATAGCGGTCGTCGCGCAGGCTTTTAATAAACTAAATGTTTTTTCATCATCCAGCGGAATGCGAGTAATATCGATTAAAGGTTCATTATTCTGCTGCCGATTTTTATTAATCGCCTGCACTGTCCAGTTAATAATAGTAAGCGTACGCAAGCCTAGAAAGTCAAATTTAACCAGGCCAACGATTTCAATATCATCTTTATCAAATTGACTAATTCTATTTTGACCACCCGGTTCACAATAAAGCGCCGTAAAATCCGTTAGTTTTGAAGGTGCAATCACCACACCACCCGCATGCTTACCGGCATTACGCGCAACGCCTTCTAATTTAAGCGCCAGATCAAATAAAATGCGTACTTCATCTTCCTGTTCATAACGGCGTTTTAACTCTTCTTCCTGCACTAACGCTTTATCTAACGTAATCCCCAACTCAAATGGAATTAATTTCGCTAATTTATCGACCATACCATACGGATGGCCTAACACACGCCCGACATCGCGCACCACCGCTTTTGCCGCCATCGTACCGTAAGTAATAATTTGCGAAACCGCCTCGCGGCCATACTGACGAGCAACATAATCAATAACACGATCACGGCCATCCATGCAGAAATCAATATCGAAATCCGGCATAGATACCCGCTCAGGATTTAAAAAACGCTCGAATAATAATTGATATTGCAAGGGATCAATATCGGTAATTTGCAGGGCATACGCCACTAAAGAACCCGCGCCCGAACCACGACCAGGCCCGACTGGAATGCCATTTTCTTTTGACCAGCGGATAAAATCCGCCACAATCAAAAAATAACCCGCAAATCCCATCGGATTAATAACGTCTAATTCCGTCTGCAAACGTTGCTGATAATGCTGACGTTTTTCCTGATAATCACTCGCAGTCGCGTCTAATAAAATAGTCAGACGTTTTTCCAGCCCCTCTTCTGCCTGCTGGGTTAAATAGGTTTCAGCGGTAAAACCAGCGGGAATAGGAAAATTAGGTAAAAAAGTTTTGCCAAAGACCATTTCTAAATTACAGCGCTTAGCAATTTCAACCGTATTGGCCAAGGCTTCCGGTAAATCAGCAAATAATTGTTGCATTTCTTCTGGCGTGCGTAAATATTGCTGCGCGCTATAGTCTCTAGGACGTTTCGGATCATTTAAAATATAACCGCCATGAATACACACCCGTGCTTCATGCGCTTCAAAATCTTCTTGCTCTAAAAAACGCACGTCATTAGTGGCTACCACAGGCATATCATATTGTTGCGCCAACGTGATCACATCATGTAGATAATCTTCTTCATTGGCGCGGCCAGTGCGCTGTATTTCTAAATAAAAGCGTTCAGGAAATAATTGTTGCCATGTTTTTAATTGCTGTGCAGCGAGTTCCGATTTTTTGGCTAATAATAATTGGCCGATTTCTCCTTCACACGCACCCGATAAGGCGATTAAGCCTTCACAATTGCCGTCTAGCCAGGCTTTTTGAATCACAGGTATGCCTGTCGCTTGACCTTCTATATAAGCGCGTGAGATTAAACAGGTTAAATTTAAATAGCCTTGTTTGTTTTGGCACAACAAAGTTAAACGTGTGGGTTGCTTAACGTTAAAAGGATTTTCGATAAAACAATCGATGCCGATAATTGGTTTAATGCCCGCTTTCAGCGCTGCTTTATAAAACTTCACTACTGCAAATAAATTATTCTGATCTGTGATCGCCAACGCCGGCATATTTGCTTTTGCCGCCGTTTCCATTAAATCATCTACGCGGATTAAACTATCGCTGAGGGAGTATTCGGTGTGTAGGCGTAAATGAATGAAAGATGGTTGCATAATTTTTTGCTTACATTTTAGTATATTCTGGTGGATTAAGCACCTGCTAGCGCTAATCCACTCTACATTACTTATAGAATATGCTGGTGGATTACGGCCTGCGGCCTAATCCACCCTACAA
>JBEPVU010000239.1:0-3722 GCA_041690855.1 Gammaproteobacteria bacterium
GTAAAGATAAGAACATAAGATCACCTGGCCATATAATAATTGTGCGTGAAAGTGTATTGGAGCTTGGAAAATATAATAAATATCAGCATCAATTGGGTTTTTATCAGCAAGGATTGCAGTTTTTAGAGCTATATTATTTGGGGAAATTTAAGGAAATTATTGCAGGCTTTAAAGAAAAAATTCAAGCAGAAAAAAATGAGTATAAAAGTTTTATAAATAAATTGAGTAATCATGCTAATAAAGACACTACACAAATTGCAGTGGAATATTTAAATGGCGTTGAGGATCAATTTTTGCAAGTAAGAACAAAAAGTGCGCTTATTGGAACCGTTGATTTATTATTAAAATACTTGCGGAATAATTATGAAGAAAATTATAATAAATATCTTGCAGCTAGTGAGTTTGAGTTAAAAGAACTGGCTGAAAATTATGGTAATATATGTGAGTATCGTGCGCAAAAAAAATCGGTTGAAAATGAACAATCCCAGGCGATATTAATAACTACTCATAGTGGCCTGTTAAATACAACAAAAACAAAAATTTTACAACCTCAACCTAACTCGGAGCTTGCAGAAAAATATTTAAAGCAAATAACAGAAAATAGCAGAAAATAAAACAGTAATTAATCCAAAGGGGCTGCAACAAAAACCTACACAAAAATAAATCTAGCCCTAACCCATGCCGTTCGATAGCTGATATAATCCCCATTTTTCTGAATAATCAAACTTATTGTTATGACCACCGAACTCGACCCTATCGTCAAACACACGCCTGCGATGCAGCAGTATTTGCGCATTAAAGCAGAATATCCCGATAAATTAGTGTTTTACCGGATGGGCGATTTTTATGAATTATTTTTTACTGATGCGCAGAAAGCGGCGCGTTTATTGGATATTACACTGACCAAACGCGGCCAATCGGCCGGCGAACCTATTCCTATGGCAGGAGTGCCTTATCACAGTGTCGAAAGCTATCTAGCGAAATTAATTAAAATGGGTGAATCGGTTGCAATTTGCGAGCAAATTGGCGATCCCGCTACCAGTAAAGGCCCCGTCGAGCGGCAAGTGATGCGTGTCATTACACCTGGCACAGCAACCGATGAAGCGCTGCTGGAAGAACGGCAGGATAATTTATTGGCCGCGTTACAATTTGACAAAGATTTATACGGCCTGGCGATTTTAGATATGACCAGTGGCCGTTTATCCATTTTGCAGGTAAATAATGCAGAAGCATTATTAAGTGAATTAGCGCGCTTAAATCCGGTAGAAATTTTAGTCAGTGAAGATTTTATGCAGCCTGCCTGGTTGCAAAATCGCTCAGGTGTGCGCCGCCGTTCGCCCTGGGAATTTGATTTTACAACGGCGCAGCGTTTATTAACGCAACAATTACAAACGCGTGATTTAAGCGGTTTTGGCTGTGACGATTTACCGGTGGCCATCGCCGCCGCTGGCTGTTTATTACATTATGCCAAAGACATGCAGCGCAGCGCATTGCCGCATATTCGCACATTACATATCGAACGCCGCGAAGACAGCGTGATTTTAGATGCCGCCACGCGCCGTAATTTAGAATTAACAGTGAATTTAAATGGCGGCCGTGAACATACTTTATTTGCTGTATTAGATCGTACGCAAACCCCCATGGGCAGCCGTTTATTACAACGCTGGTTAAACCGTCCTATTCGTCAGCAGACAATTTTATTAGCCCGCCAGCAGGCCATTAGCAGTTTAATTGACAATCGCTATTACGAAGGCCTGCATGAATCATTGCGTGGTATTGGTGATTTAGAACGCATAGTCGCACGTATTGCTTTAAAAACCGCGCGGCCACGCGATTTAGCGCAATTGCGTTATGCGCTGGCTTTGTTGCCGGACATTCAAGCCAAATTAGCGCCGCTGAGTGCGAGTTTAGTCGATCAATTACGCGCAAAAATTAATACATTTCCTGCCTTATTAGATTTATTGCAACGCGCCATTGTCGAAAATCCACCCGTGGTTATTCGTGAAGGCGGCGTGATTGCGCCAGGCTATCATGCAGAACTCGATGAATTACTTAATTTAAGCGAAAATGCTGGCCAGTTTTTAATTGATTTAGAAATACGTGAACGGCAACGCACCGGCATTACCACGTTAAAAGTCGGCTTTAATCGCGTGCATGGTTATTATATTGAAATCAGCCGCGGCCAGGCCGCGCAAGCGCCCACAGATTATATCCGCCGTCAGACCTTAACCAACGCCGAACGTTTTATTACACCTGAATTAAAAGTATTTGAAGACAAAGCGTTAAGCGCCCGCAGCCGCGCATTAGCCTTAGAAAAAATCCTGTATGACGATCTATTAGATAAATTATTAATTGAATTACTTAAATTGCAGGAAACCGCCGCAGGTTTAAGTGAATTAGATGTGTTGACCGCCTTAGCGGAATGCGCGGAAACCTTAAATTTTGTGCGGCCGGAATTAACGGACATGCCTGGTATTCATATTACAGGCGGCCGTCATCCCGTGATTGAACAAGTGCTGGATAATCCTTTTGTGCCAAACAATACCGAATTAAATCCTGATCGCCGTATGTTGATTATCACCGGCCCGAATATGGGCGGTAAATCAACTTATATGCGGCAAACGGCTTTAATTACGTTATTAGCCATGATAGGCAGTTTTGTGCCCGCAAAAAAAGCCGTGATTGGTATGGTAGACCGTATTTTTACGCGTATCGGCGCAGCGGATGATCTGGCGAGCGGTCGTTCAACCTTTATGGTGGAAATGACGGAAACCGCCAATATTCTGCACAACGCTACTGAATACAGTTTAGTATTAATGGATGAAATCGGCCGTGGCACCAGCACGTTTGATGGTTTAGCGTTAGCATTTGCCTGTGCAGAATATTTAGCGCAGCATTTAAAATGCTACACGTTATTCGCTACCCATTATTTTGAGTTAACGCAATTAGCGGAAACGATGAATAATGTCGTTAACGTTCATTTAGATGCGGTTGAGCATGGCGATAGTATTGTATTTTTATATGCCGTTAATGATGGCCCGGCGAACCAGAGTTATGGTTTGCAGGTGGCGCAATTAGCAGGCGTACCACGTCCGGTGATTAAACGCGCAAAAGAAAAATTAGTGGAATTAGAGCATCACAGTCATGCCATTGCGCATCGTGCAAATACCTCTGAGGCGCAGCAGGGTGAATTATTTGTTGCGCAGGAAGGACATCCTGTGCTTGAATTATTAAAAACCATTCAACCCGATGAATTATCGCCGAAAGAAGCTTCGGAAATGATTTATCGGTTAAAAAAATTACAGTTAAATGAAAACTTAGCAGGTGAAAATAATTATGAAACTTGATCAAGACGAACGCCGCCGCGCACGCGGTATTTATTTATTGCCGAATCTATTTACCACGGCAGGCTTATTCGCTGGATTTTACGCGATTGTAGCAGCCATGAAAGGCATTTATGATCTAGCCGCCGTTTCAATTTTTGTTGCGATGATTATGGATGCGCTTGATGGCCGGGTGGCGCGTTTAACCAATACACAAACCGCATTTGGCGCGGAATATGATAGTTTAGCCGACATGGCAACGTTTGGCATTGCACCGGCGTTAGTCGTATTTAGCTGGTCGTTATCCAGTTTGGGTAAATTAGGCTGGCTGGCGGCGTTTGTATATGCGGCTGCCGGTGCATTACGTCTGGCGCGGTTTAATACGCAACTGGCTAAAGC
>JBEPVU010000240.1:0-3713 GCA_041690855.1 Gammaproteobacteria bacterium
ACCTACTGGTCTAAACACTTACCTTTGTAATTCCTGTAATCAGCCGCCCTTTTGGCTTTGTCGGCGGTCACTTGCCCTGGCGGCCGGTTTACTGGTTGGAAAAGCGGGTGATTGATTATTTGCAGGAACATTTTTAAGAAGAGCACCAGCCCGTTAAAAAACGACCCATTTTTATGAAAAAGACACTATTTCGCTTATTTAGTTAAAGTATACTTGTATTATTTCATTGTTTTTGTTATATTTATACTATGAATATAGAAAAACACGAATTAATGACCGTTCTGGCACAATTTAATCCCTGGTGGCGGGCGGAAAATATCATTGAACTTCCAGAGTGGCAACGGGTAGTTTTTGATGAATTATATGAATGGGTTGAGAATCCACCGGCGGCGCGTGCGGTACTATTGTCGGGCGCCAGACAGGTGGGTAAAACAACTTTACTGTTGCAGGTCATTGTCAAATTATTAAGTAAAGGCGTTCATCCCGCTAATATTTTATACGCGACTTTTGATCATCCTATTATTAAGCTAGCAGGTATTAATGCTGTATTAGAAGCCTGGCGCGAGCATGAACCCAAGATGCAGGGCTATGAATATCTTTTGCTGGATGAAGCGCAATTCATCCGTGATTGGGGTACTTGGGTCAAGCATCAGGTAGATTTTAATAAAGATCGTAGAATTATTTTTACCGGTTCTGCAATGCCTCTGTTACAGACAGAACAGGAATCAGGCGTTGGCCGCTGGCATACTATTTGCTTACCCACGCTCTCATTTTTCGAATATCTTCAATTAATACAAGCGCATTATGCTTGCCTGGTTAAAATGAACGGGGGAATTGCTGAACGCTTTCCTCCCAGATCTGGAATATATGCTTTAGATAATGTAGCGAAGTTGACCGAAACGTTACCTTCTCTCAATTCTTTGCAAGAATTATTTACCTGGCCGCAACAGAATTTTTATCGAGTGACTGAATTAATTGCGCCTTATACGGGTTATTTTCATCAATATTTACTGCGAGGAGGATTTCCACAAACGGCGCAAGTAGAAAATATTAATCAAGCGCAACGTTTATTACGGGAAGATATTATCGATAAAGTATTGAAACGTGATATGACGGCCTTGTTTGGCGTGCGCCGTGTATTAGATTTAGAGCAGGTTTTTTTATATTTATGTATGCGTGATGGCGGCTTATTAGATATGCAGAATCTTTGTACTAATCTCGAAATAAAGCGACCTACGGCACAGCATTTCATTGAATTACTGGAAGCAACGCATCTGATTTATCGCTTACAACCTTTTGGTTACGGCAAAGATGTGTTGCGCGCAAAATATAAAATTTATCTGGCGGATGCAGCCATTGCGCCTGCGGTGATGCTAAAAGGAAAAAGCTTGCTAGATGATCCTGTTGCATTAGGCATAGCGGCAGAAACCACAGTATTTAAGCATCTGTTTACGCGTTCTTATTCACAGAATACACGCTTTACTTATTGGAGTGGCGATAGAAAACATGAAGTGGATTTAATCGCGGAAACAAATAATCAGATTATTCCATTTGAAGTAAAATATCGCTTACAGCATACCGCCAGGCAAGATTTAAAAGGTTTAATTGAACTTTGCAATAAAAAATCCATTAAACGGGCTTATGTGATTACTAAATCATCCAGCGATTTTGGGTTGCTTGATTTGTCGGGAACTGAGATACAAATTATGCGGATACCTGCGCCATTATTTTGTTATTGGTTAGGCGAAAATAAAGCGGACTTGTCATAAGTCCGCTTTATAAAGAGATGCTTATTTACGGATAGGAGGTGCAAATAGAACAATTTGTACATTGCGATTATCTGCGCGGCCTTTAGCATTTTTATTAGAAGCAACCGGACGCATTTCGCCGTAACCCTGTGGGATTAAGCGGTTAGCTGCAACGCCTTGCGAAGCTAGATAATCAGCAACCGTTTGTGCGCGCGCTAAAGACAGGTTCATGTTGTATTTAGCAGAGCCGATGCTGTCGGAATTACCAATTACATCCGCTACCGTGTATTTATATTCTTTCATCACTTCCGCTACTGCATCTAACATTTGTCCGAACCGTGGCGTGAGTGCAACATTGCCCGGCGTAAATTGAACGTTAGAAGGCATGATTAATACGATATCGTTGCTGTAACCCACTTCAACCACTCTTACACCTGCTGCGCGCATTTTAGCACGAATGGCGGCGTCATCTTTGTCCCATACATAGCCCGTAGCGCCACCGGCCACGCCACCACCAATCGCTGCCCCAACGACTGTACCCGCGCCAGCGGTAGCAACGCCCGCAATAGTTGCGCCCGCTAACGCGCCGACAGCCGAACCACCTACGGTAGAATTAGTTTCTTTTTGGCCGTGATAAGTATTATCTTGTGAGGTTAAAGCACACGCGGTTACGCTTAACGTTGCTGCGATAGTCAGAGCACTCACCAGAGTACGATTCAATTTGATCATATTAAATATCTCCCTATAAAATTTAAGAAATACACTAAAAAGCACACGGCAGTTTAGCAAGTAGAGAATTTGTTGTATAGAGGCGATTATTTAGGGATTTTTCAAGGAACGCTATTAGAATTAATGACAGGTTTTAATTTTTTTAATAATAACAAACCTGGAATTGAAAGGATAACCGCCCAGAAAAAAAAGCCTGGCCAACCCATATTATGCGCCATAACGCCGGCAACAGGCCCGATAAATACACGACCGATAGCAGAGAATGCCGCTAATAAAGCAAATTGCGTAGCAGTATAACGTTGATCACACAGGCCCATTAAAAAAGTGACCAGCGCTGTTGTGCCTAAACCATTGCAGAAAAAATCTAAACCAATACAAACGGTGAGCACCGCAATATTTTTACCGGTAAGCGCGAGTATCATTAAACTTACAATGGCTATAATCTGCAAAATACCAAAGCTTAATAAAGCGCGATATAAAGAAATGCGTGTCATCACAATACCGGCGGCAAATATTCCCAGCATCGTGGTTAGCAGGCCAACGCCCTTTAAAACAACGCCGATCGCCGTTAAAGTAAAACCTAATCCACGTATTAAAAAAGGCGTTAGCAGCGAAACGCTTAACGCATCGCCTATTTTATATAACACAACGAATAGTAATAATCCCCAGGCGTAAGGACGGCTTAAAAATTCCTGGAAAGGTTCTTTAATGGCGGTCATTAAATTACTGGGCGCTAGCGTATCATCCTGTGTGGGTTGCTCGGCAAACCAGCTCGCTATTAAACCAATTAACATAAAAGCAGCCATGATCAAATAGGTTTCACGCCAGCCGATTTTATCCGCGAGAATTAAGGCAACGCCGCCGGAAATCATCATAGCAATGCGATAACCGCCGGTATTTAAGGCGGCGGCTAAACCGCGTTCTTCGGGTATTGTAATATCCGTCCGATAAGCATCGATTGCAATATCCTGCGTGGCGGAAAGAAAGGCGACTAATAAACCCATGCCCGCGAGCAAATAAGGATTATTTTAGGATCGCCCAGCGCCATCACCGCAATTGCTATTAATAACGCTGCCTGCGTGATAAACAACCAGCCGCGCCGGCGACCAAATACAGGCGGAACATAACGATCCAGCAAAGGCGCCCAGAGAAATTTATAAACATAAGGCTGGCCGACTAACGTTAACGCACCAATAGCAACAATACTGATACCGGTGGTGGTAAACCAGGTTTGCA
>JBEPVU010000241.1:0-3691 GCA_041690855.1 Gammaproteobacteria bacterium
GCGTCAGATTGGTGAACAGGAAATTCACCTTCAGTTGCACAGCGATGTTCATACTACTATTAAAGTGAATATTGTAGCGGAGGCTTAACCATTATATTGCATGGCAGACTATAAACGTAAACCTGATGCCCAGATAGCGGCTTTAAAAATCCCCCCTCATTCTGTCGAAGCGGAGCAATCTGTTTTAGGGGGATTGATGCTGGAAAATCAAGCGTGGGACAAAGTGGCAGATCGTTTACAGGAAAAGGATTTTTATCGGCAGGAACATCGCATTATCTTTCGCGCCATTGTTGCGTTAGCCAATCAAAACAATCCATTTGATTGGGTAACACTCACCGAAGAATTAAAAAAAGTTAATGAATTAAATAATATCGGTGGCGATAATTATCTCGTTGAACTCTTAAAAAATACCCCTACGGCCGCGAATATCGGCGCGTATGCCGATATCGTGCGCGAACGCTCAATTTTGCGGCAATTAATTGGCGCGGCAAGCGAAATGACGGAAAGCGCTTTTTTCCTGGCGGGCCGTTCTAGCGCAGAAGTCGTTGATGAAGCTGAACGTAAAGTGTTTCAAATTGCGGATCGCAATATGCGTGGCGGCGGCCCGGTCGCGATCAGCGATGTGCTGGCAAAAACCGTTGATCGTATTGATACGTTATTTCATTCTCCAGATGCCATCACAGGATTATCTTCCGGTTATAAAGATTTAGATGATATGACGGCCGGCCTGCAGCCCGCTGATTTAATTATCATTGCCGGTCGTCCTTCCATGGGTAAAACCTCTTTTGCGATGAATATCGCTGAACATGCCGCGCTGAAAAGCGGCAAGCCGATTTTAGTATTCAGTATGGAAATGCCGGCCGAATCACTGGCCATGCGTATGCTGTCTTCGCTAGGACGTATTGATCAGAACCGGTTACGTACGGGACGTTTGGAAGATGATGATTGGCCGCGGATTACCTCGGCCGTCAGTATGCTGTCGGAAGCTAAAATGTTTATTGATGATGGCGCCGCGTTAAGCCCCGGCGAAGTACGCGCCAGAGCGCGGCGCGTGGCGCGTGAGCACGGTGAGATAGGTTTAATCGTGATCGATTATTTGCAATTAATGCAAATGCCGGAATCGCGTGAAAATCGTACCACAGAAATTTCAGAAATTTCCCGTTCCTTAAAATCATTAGCTAAAGAATTAAATGTGCCTGTTATTGCGCTTTCGCAATTAAATCGTGGCTTAGAACAACGTACTGATAAACGGCCTATCATGTCTGATTTGCGTGAATCCGGCGCCATTGAGCAGGATGCCGATTTAATTATGTTTATTTACCGTGATGAAGTGTATAACGACAGCAGTCCCGATAAAGGCATTGCAGAAGTGATTATTGCCAAACAACGTAATGGTCCCATCGGTAAAGTGCGGTTGACGTTCTTAGGTAAATATACGCGTTTTGAAAACTTTGCTTCTGCTCATTATAGTTAAATAAGAGGTTGTCGTGTCGCGCCCTGCCAAAATACATATTGATATTAACGCGCTGCAACACAATTTTCAGCGTGTGCAAGCATTAGCGCCAGCGTGTTCAATTATGGCGGTAGTCAAAGCCAATGCGTATGGTCATGGCGCCGTTAAAATAGCGCAGAACCTGCCACAGGCGCAGGCATTTGCAGTAGCGTGTTTAGAAGAAGCCTTAATGTTGCGGCAGGCGGACATTCAACAACCTATTGTTTTGCTGGAAGGATTTTTTAGTGCAGATGAGTTAGCGATTATTGATCAACAGCACTTGGAAATAGTGGTTCATCATATTAATCAAATCGTAGCATTAGAACATTATCAGGCGATAAAGCCCCTTAAAGTCTGGTTAAAAATAAATACGGGTATGCACCGTTTAGGTTTTTTACCGGCGGAAGCCGAACAGGCTTATCAGCGTTTACGGGCTTGCGTCGCTGTTGATCCGCATCTCCGTTTGATGACACATTTTGCCACTGCGGATGATCTCGCCAATCATAATACTACGCGCCAGATTAATAAATTTGCCGAGATTACGGCCAACTGGCAAGGCGAACGCAGCTTAGCGAATTCTGCGGGTATTTTAGGTTGGCAATCGAGTCACGGCGATTGGGTGCGGGCAGGATTAGCGCTGTATGGTATTTCACCGATCACCGGAAAAACGGCGGCTGATTTTAATTTAAAACCTGTCATGACATTAAGTTCAGAAATTATTGCGATTCAAGATTTAGCGAGCGGCGACTGCGTAGGTTATCGTAGCGCCTGGATTTGTCCGCAGGACATGCGGGTAGGGATTGTCGCAATGGGTTATGCAGATGGTTATCCCTGGCATGCGAAACCCGGTACGCCGGTGCTGGTGAATGGACACACAGCGCCATTAATCGGTTGTGTTTCCATGGATATGCTGATGGTCGATTTACGCGGCCAGCCGACCGTGAACGTGGGTGATCCTGTTATTTTATGGGGAGAGGGATTACCTATTGAAAATATCGCCATTTATGCGGAAACTATCCCGTATGAATTAGTTTGTAAGATCACTCAACGAGTAAGGAAAAGTTAAGATGAAAAAATTTTTTCCATTATTAATGCTCAGCGTAACCTTAACCGGCTGCGCCACGCTCACTGATGCACAAAAGCAACAACAAATGGCCAATGCGCCGTTAGTTGCTGCGGGTTTAATTACGCCTGCCATGGCAACGGACATGGCTATCGATGATGCTGATAAAATTCAACATTTAATCAATACCAGCTCACCACAAAACCAGCAGCAATGGAAAAATAATATCACCCACGATAGCTATCGATTTGATTCATTCAAAATATCCGTGAATTCACAAGGCCAGCCATGCCGTGCTTATCAGTTGCAGGCATTTATTGGCCGCCATGATCAAACCTTGCAAACCACCGCTTGCCGGCAGGATGACGGCGCCTGGCAAGCCATTAATAATTCAGCCGCACCGGCGCAATCATGATGAACATACCTAATTTTCTAACGTGTTTACGGATTTTATTAATTCCATTTTTGGTATTGGTTTTTTATCTACCGTTTAAAAATAATAATATTATCTGCGCGATTATTTTTATTATCGCGGCGATTACCGATTGGCTGGATGGTTTTTTAGCGAGAATCCTAGGGCAAACTTCGTCATTAGGCGAATTTTTAGATCCCGTAGCCGATAAATTAATCATAGCGGTTGCTTTAGTGTTGTTAGTGGGTGAAAAAAACTTGCCATTCCTTGCCATTCCCGCCGCTATTATTGTCTGCCGTGAAATTGTTATTTCTGCGTTGCGTGAATGGATGGCGGAAGTGGGCAAGCGGGCGAGCGTAGCGGTTTCATTGATTGGTAAAGTTAAAACCACGCTGCAAATGATCGCGGTTATTGTTTTATTGGCTTACAAGCCTGGCGTGAGTGGCTTATGGCTGGGCATCCTAGGCTATTTATTGCTTTATAGCGCCGCCATCTTAACACTCTGGTCTATGGTCATTTATTTAAAGGTCGCCTGGCCTGACTTGACATTTAAACATAACAAATCATAATGATTTTTGCGTTAAAGCGAAAAAAATTTGCTTGACACCTATCGAGTGCGCGTTAAAATACCGGCTCGATTTTGATTTCATATTAATGAAATAATTTATTTGCGGGAATAGCTCAGTTGGTAGAGCGCAACCTTGCCAAGGTTGAGGTCGCGAGT
>JBEPVU010000242.1:0-3633 GCA_041690855.1 Gammaproteobacteria bacterium
AGATGTGATAAGAGACAGATCCAGAACTGGTTAATAAAAAATATAATTTATTTGAGGATTGGTTTTCTTCTTATCTCGATACTTATATTACTAAAGATGTTAGCGCACTGGCTAATATTGGCGATAAAAGAGATTTTCGGCGTTTAATTTTTCTGCTGGCGGCGAATGCTGCGCAGCAACTCAATATGACAACGTACGCAAACGATTTAGGCGTGGATGTTAAAACCATCAAGCGCTGGATTTCTGTGCTGGAAGCGTCTTATATTATTTTTCTATTGCCACCGTATTATCGCAATTTTGGCAAACGTATTGTAAAAAGTCCGAAAATTTATTTTTACGATACAGGGCTTATTTCTTATCTGACCGGTATTGCTTCAAAAACCATGTTTGAACAAGGCCCGATGGCGGGGGCTATTTTTGAAAATTACGTTATTAGCGAAATTTTAAAACGCGAGACACATCGCAAAACCCATGCCGAACTGTTTTATTATCGCACCAGTCATGGCTTGGAAATTGATCTTATTATTGATAGAAAGCAAACCAGAGAATTTATTGAAATTAAAGCTTCAGAAACTTTCAAGCCGAAAATGACAGCTATATTGGAAACATTTATGACTGAAAATGATCAGGGTTATCTACTCTATCGCGGTAAAAAAATGCCTTATCTTAAGAATGTTCATATCATAAATTATAAAGACTATTTTTTAAGCTGATTTTTAAAGCGCAAGCATCGCCAAAAAATTCAGCGCTTTTATAATTTTAATATTATCCATCTGGCGTTCCAGGCGTAGATTTTTAACTATCTGCACGGCAGGCAACTGATATTTTTGTTGATAATAATGCAAAGACTTACTGATTTCAGTAGCAGAATTTTTTACTTCAATAATCTGTTCGATGTTATCATCTTTTACTAAAGCAAAATCGACTTCCTGACCCTCTTTAGTTCTTAAATAATGTAGATGGTAATTTTCAGCATAATAATCAATTTTGGCATAAACATGTTTTAATAAGCAGACGGCAGTAAGATTTTCTAATTGCGCGCCTTCATCACCCTGCACGAGTCCAGTATCAAAAAAGTATATTTTAGGTTCTTTTAATAAACTGCGTGCAATATTTTTGGCAAAAGGCGTGACGCGGAAAACAATATAGAGCGCTTCCAGAATTTCGATATATTTTTTAACCGTATTGGGTGAAATGGCCGCATCTTCCGCCAGTGATTGATAAGAAACAGGCGAACCGATTTTAGTTCTTAATAATTCAAAAACCAGTTTTAGTGCGCGGATATTTTGTATTTTATCAAATTCAAAAGCATCCGTGCTGAGTAAGCTATTACTATATTGCAGTCGCCAGCGTTGCGCTTCAATCATAGTTTCAGCTAAGTAAGGTTCTGGAAAACCGCTTTTAGTCATCAGCGTTGCTAAATTAACAGGCATTTCTAATTGCGTAAGTTCTGCCGGTGATAAAGGTAATAGCCGATGCAAAAAATAACGGCCAGCTAGCGAATCACCCATAGAGTTAAAAATATCCAGCCGCGCACTGCCAGTGACTAAAATGTGTAGATGTGAAGGTTTGGTATCGTAAACACCTTTCAGATAGTTTTTCCAGAGCGGCATTTTGTGTAGTTCATCAAAAACCAGTAAATCCACGTTATCCAGCCAGGCTTGTTTTTCAATAAGGTTTTTATCCTGAGGATTATCATAATTCAGATAGAGCGGATTTTCGAAAGTGCTGGCAATTTGTTTAGCTAAAAAAGTCTTACCAACCTGGCGTGGACCGGTCAGTAAGACCATTTTTTGCGCTAAATCTTTGATAATAAAAGAAGTTTGTAATCTTTTCATGTTGACTATTCTGCACTACTTTGCAGAATAGTCAAGACTATTCTGCAAAGTAGTGCAGAATAGTCAGGTGGCGCAGTTCTTCCCTTTGACCAGGCACGGGGATTCATTCCCTTGCGAAGTCTAAATACCCAATTGCGTATTTGAAGGATCAGGATATTGAAAAACATTAGCATTGTTTAATTTTTCAGCAACATAAGCCCCCAGGTATCCTACGCTCCAACCTACTAAAAAGCCTGCGCTAAGGTCGGCCCGGTTATTTATTGCGTGGCCCCCAAGCCTTAGTGCTCCCAAGAGCATAGCAGTTTGTGTATATGAACCCTGGCGGGTTTCATTTCTTATACCAGAAACCACGCCCAATAAAAATCCTACTGTTGCGAGGCGCATTTCTTGATGTTCAAAAAATCTTAACATATAGCCTCTCTTTTATTTAATTAAACATTTCCTTGATCACAGCGACTTCTTTCGCTATCGCTTTATCGATGAGTTGTTTTTTCACTAATTCCTGCAAGTGTTGGTCTAGTGTTTGCATACCTTGCGAATTGCCAGTTTGAATCACGGAATACATTTGCGCGATTTTATCTTCGCGGATTAAATTGCGGATGGCAGCGTTACACAGCATAATTTCTAACGCTGCCACACGGCCGCCACCCACTTTTTTTAGCAGTGATTGACATACTACCGCGCGCAAAGATTCCGACAGCATCGATCGAATCATCGGCTTTTCATCGCCAGGGAAGACATCGATAATACGATTAATGGTTTTTGCCGCTGAATTTGTGTGAAGCGTGGCAAATACTAAGTGACCCGTTTCCGCGGCAGTGAGCGCTAAACGGATGGTTTCTAAATCGCGTAATTCACCGACTAAAATAATATCGGGATCTTCGCGTAACGCTGAACGCAACGCGGCATTAAAACTTAACGTATCTCGGTTGACTTCACGTTGATTAACTAAACAGCGTTTGCTGTGATGTACGTATTCAATGGGATCTTCAATCGTCAAAATATGACAATCTAGTTGGGCGTTGGTATGATCTAATACAGCGGCCAGCGTGGTACTTTTACCACTGCCGGTAGGGCCGGTGACGAGCACTAAGCCATTGGGATAAAAAGTGAAATCCTGCATAATCGGCGGCAGGCCTAATTGTTCTACGGTATAAATTTTACTGGGAATCGTGCGGAAAACGCCGCCCATGCCCCAGTTCTGATGAAAAACATTGGCACGGAAACGGGAAACTTCGGGTATTTCAATCGCAAAATCGATTTCTAATTGTTCGGTGAGTTCTTTCTGCTGTAGGGGCGACATCACTTCAAAAAGTAGCTTTTTAACGGTTTCTGGATCCAGTGTAGGATGTTCTTCAAGGCGGACTAAATCGCCATCTATGCGTATAATAGGGGGCTGGCCAGCGGAAATGTGTAAATCGGAGCTGCCTTTTTGTACACTCAGTATCAATAATTCATTTAATGTCATGTAAAACTCCTTTTTCTGAGCGGATAAAAATGCCAATAGCGCATAATATACAGCAATTGATACAAAACATTATAGCGGCTGAGCAGCGATTTGCTAGAGCGCCAGGCACTGTTAAGCTGCTGGCCGTTAGTAAAACGCAGCCGGTTGAACGCATTCAGCAGGCGATTGACGCAGGCCAATGGGCGTTTGGGGAAAATTATGTGCAGGAAGCACTGTTTAAAATAACGGCTTTACCTGCTTACGTGGAGTGGCATTTTATCGGCGCTCTTCAAGCCAATAAAACGCGGGCTATTGCGCAACATTTTCAATGGGTGCATGGTCTTGATA
>JBEPVU010000243.1:0-3663 GCA_041690855.1 Gammaproteobacteria bacterium
ATGTCTAACACTTTGCTGGGATCAACGCATTCACCCATTCCGGCGCCGCCGCCATTGGGGTTGTCAAAATATTCATGCACGTTAATGGCATAATTATTAGCAGGATCTTTAATGTTATTAGGGATAAACACTTGCGCATCTGGCGTACCATACCAATTCTGGTTCCAACCGGCTATCGTGGCGTAACCGTTACCTTCTAATAAAATTAAATTGTTAGCGCCTGCTTGCCGGATAGCGGCTATCGCCGCATTATAATTGCTTAAAATGGTTTCAGTATCTATATCGTAGGGTTCGTTCATGAGATCAAATATTACGTGATCGTTGCCTTTAAACTGCGTAGCGATGCTTTTCCAGGCATTGGCATAATTCTGTGCAGTAACAGAAGAAACGCCAATAATCTGGTTGTTATAACGCATATAATTATGCATATCGATCATCACATAAATGCCTGCCTGTGTTAGCGTATTGACCAGTGCTGCATATTGCGCGGCTTTGCCGCTTTGAAAATTGATGGATTTCGTCAAATCAGGCTGCAAATATTCCCATTTGAACGGTAATCTTACGGTGTTCATCCCTTTTTGTACGAAATACAAGGCGTCTTCTGCATGAGGCAAGTTAAATTGATAATCAAATTCACCGCCAGCCAGATTAATGCCGCGATAAGGTACGGTGGTGTAACTAACGGGTTTTGGAAAGACCGGTAAAGGAGAATTCTGGGGTGTAAAAGTCACTGTAAAGGGTTTACCGACTTGATAAGAGCCTAATTGTGCCTGGCCGCCGCTTACATTAGAAAGTATTGTGGCAGTAGGCATCAGTTTAATACCCACATGGCCTAGATAACCCACGCAGTTGGCTTTGCCATTGGGATAGCTTACACTTTGGCAAATATCATATTCCAGGTCGATCCAGCCCCGTGCCGCCATAATGCTTACCCATTGCTGACCACCCTTGGGATTAGCATTAAGGGTAGGGTAACAGGTATTGTCATTACAGTGCGCTTTACTGGCTGAGGAGGCGCTGAGAATAAAAACAGCAGCGTTATTATTCTGCACGCCAAGTTGGCTATAGGGCATTGCCCACGTGGAACCACTGGCCAGCAACAGGGAAGCCAGCATAGTAAATTTAGTAGTATTATTCATTGAAAAAACTCTGGGTTAAATTGATAAACTTCGCCAAATTTCCAAGTAAGTGTAATTGTTTAAAATTAAGACAACTACTGTCATTTTTGACAGTTTTGCAGCTGAGGCGATACTTTTCTACTATACTTCAGGGGTAAATACGCAAAAGTGAGCATTATTTATGTTAAGCAAACTGGAGCAGGCTTTAAAAAGCGCTAAATCGATTGACCAGCTTAATCTGGCATTAAAACAATATTTATCCAACTTTGGCGTGAAAACGTATGCTTTTACTTACTATTCTTATTATCCTAATTCTGAGAATAAGCTGAAATACGATTTTGCCACGCCTGAGCTGGTAGCCTGGCATAACCATTATATCAGTGAAAAATATGAAGATATCGATTCAACGCTGGATGTTGTTTATCGTACGTCACTGCCTATTTACTGGAGCTTGGAGCAGCAATTGAAAGAAGCGAAAAGTCCGCGTGAGAAGCAGATGCGGCTGGATTCTATTAAGTTTGGCGCAGAAAAAGGGTTATCCATTCCGATTCATGGGCCACAGGAAGATTTTGCTATTTTAGTATTAGTGCAGATGCAGGGGCAGAAATGTCTGGAAAACTGGCAGACTTTGCAGTATGAATTTTTTACCGCAGCGTATTACTATTATTTTTATTGCCAGCAATTTTTATTAAAAACACTGCCGGCGGATAAAAAACATCAACTGAATAAACGTGAAATCCAATGTTTAACATTAATCGCTAAACAATATTCCACTGAAGCAATGGCGCAGGCGTTAAGTATTACTGAGCGGACAGTGAATTATCATATCCAGCGGCTGAATAAAAAATTAGGCACGCCTAATAAATATCAATCTGTCATGAAGGCGTTAAATAAAGGCTTAATTAGGCTTTAGGAACGGTATTAAAATAAATTGCTTTAATGGGCGGCGGTGTGGTAACCGGGTGATTAGTAAAATTATGAGCAGACGCTAAAATGCCCATAAAAGAAGGTAATAGCGCACTGATATAGAGCATAATTGCTAAAGAATGGGGACAAGTATCTTTGCTGGGCAAAGGTTGTCTGGCGAAATAATCACGCACAAAAAATAATAAAACGAACAACAATAATAATCCATACGTATAGCACGAAGCCCAGCTTACAACGAATAAGTGATCGCTAATGTCCGTGGGTGGTTTTAAATAATAAGGCACACTGGTTAATACAATGGCCAGCCAGATCGTCAAGCGTAGCGTATAAGGATAATGGCCTTCATGGGCTGATTTTAATAAAAAAATAAATGGAATAAACAGATAACAAAAATAATACATCCAGCCTAACGGCGATATCAGCATAATCGTGATAATAACAGCAGAAAAATCTAAGGCGATTTTTTGTTGGGGAGCAATTTTACTGGCCGGTTGCAGGAATTTAAACAGCGCGATACTAACGATGGCGGTGGTCGTGTAATATAAAATATTTGCTAGCCCAGGCACCGACCACACCGGAATATTTTTTTCAGTATTACTGAAAAAGCGCAGAAAAAAGCCATATAACGAAGCATTCCAACTGGAAGCATACCAGATTACATGATGAAATACTTTGCTGTAATCAAAGTAAACCGATTTACCAAAAACAAGCAGTGGAATTGAAAAACTAACGGCTAACATGCCGCAAAACCAGATCAGGGCGCGCCATTCCCGGCGAATTAAAAAATATAAGAAAAATAAACCAAAAAATAATTTAATGCTGGCGGCGATGGCCAGTAAAACACCTGTTGCACAGGCGTAACCCCGCTGTGCGGCCAGCCAGGCGCCCAGTAAAAAGGGAAAAGCGAGTAAAGCCACTTGACCGAGCCAGACATTGGCATAGGTAGGGTAATAAATAAATAATGCTGCGATTAAGCTGAGCGTTAAGACAGGCGAATCCGATAAATCTAACGCTTTTTTCAATAACAATGCACTGAGGATACCGCATAAAGCGGAAATGATTTGCCAGGTATAAAAGGAAACCGCGTAGCTTAATAAACCTAAAGGCAGTAATAAGAGGTTAAAAAACGGTGGATTCAGGTTACCGCCCAGCAGACGCGTAGTGGGATGCGGTTTTTGGGCAGTAGGTTCGGGTAGATAATAAATCGGCGCATAAGCATTTTTACCCTGCAGAATAAACTGCAATGACTGGTAGAACTTACCATAATCGGAATAAATAAAATTTTTTTTCAAGATGATAAGCTGATGCGTGTATAGGCTAGCGGTCAGCAATAACAGGACGATAATTGACCAAAGACTAAGCAAACGACGCAAGGTGATGTCCTACTGTGAAAATGATTCTATGGAAGGTAAACATAAAGCAGAAAAAAAGGGTTTGCAAGGGGCGTGGCTTAAGAGAACTTAATTAAACATCTTCTAGCCATTGCAAAACATTAGGATGTTTTCTAACCAGTAAAATTAATGCGGCTGCCTGAACGTTTGGAACGGTTTTACCTTGTTCCCATTTTTCCAACGTTCTAGGTGAAACACGGAGTTTTAGCGCAAATACAGTGCGGGAC
>JBEPVU010000244.1:0-3662 GCA_041690855.1 Gammaproteobacteria bacterium
GGCACGGATACTCATATCGGTAAAACTTATATAACCGCCGGTTTGCTCACTGCGTTTCACGCAAAAAGTTATTCTACTATTGCTTTAAAACCAGTCGCTTCCGGTTGCTGGCTCACGCCAGAGGGTTTACGCAATGAGGATGCATTAATATTGCAAAAGCAGGCCTCTGTTAAATTACCTTATTCGCTTATTAATCCTATCGCTTTTGAACATCCTATTGCGCCTCATATCGCTGCTCAGCAGGAAAATATAACGCTTACGGCTGAATTAATAAACGAGCATTGTAAAAAAATAATGCGCTATTCTGCCGATATTATTTTAATCGAGGGCGTTGGCGGCTGGTTTACGCCGCTCAATAAGCAGCAAACAATGGCTGATGCCGTAAAATTGATCAATGCAAACGTTATTTTAGTCGTTGGTATGCGGTTAGGTTGTTTAAATCATGCCCTATTAACGTATCATGCATTGCTAAGTGCATCGATTAACTTCAGTGGCTGGATTGCCAATTGCATAGATCCTGCTATGGATTGCCTGGCCGAAAATATTCAAACTTTAATAGAAAAAATAGCCGCGCCTTTATTAGGCATTGTTCCTTTTGGCAAACCTGCAGAAGAATTTATTAATATTGATTTATTGATGTAGAGAATATACTCGTCTCACTGAGATTTTGCGTTTTTTATTTCTCTTTAAGTAGGGTGGATTAGGCCGCAGGCCGTAATCCACCGTTTTAATAGGCCATTATCGGTGGATTACGGCCTGCGGCCTAATCCACCCTACAATGAATACTTCGTCGTTTCACTCCTCAGGATGACACTAAAAAACCAGAAAACTCAAGTGCGATGACTATAAATGTAACGAAGCTTCGCCGGCAGAATAAGCTGTTATTTTATCATCCGCTTGTTGTAACAATAAGTGACCTTCCGCATTAATACCTCTTGCAATGCCTTCTGCATTGTTTTTACCGAGTTTTAAAACTAATTTTTTATCCAATAAATAGTCGTGCTGCTTCCATTGCCGTGTAAAATTAAATGTGCCTTCTTCCTCAAATTGTTGTAAATGATGCAGAAGACTATTAATTAATAACCCTGCTATTTTATTTCTATCCTGGTAACTTCGCATAATTTGTTCCAGCGATTCCCAGTGGCAATCTATTGCGGTTTTTGCGCTGGCAGGCATATTTACGTTTAATCCAATGCCAATAATGATCTGTGTCGCACCATGACTTTCGGCGCTCATTTCAACTAATATTCCGGCTAATTTTTTGCCCTGCCATAAAATATCATTAGGCCATTTTATAGCCAGATTATTTTTAAATTGATATTCTTTCAGCGCCTCCATAACAGCCAGTGCAACGACTAGACTTAATCCACTCAGTTTACTCACATCTTTAGAGACCGACCAACGACAGGAAAGATTAATATTAGCGCCAAACGGGCAATACCAGGAGCGGCCAAACCGGCCTCTGCCAGCAGTCTGGTATTCCGCCAGACAAATCGCTATTTCATCGACATTATGAGCGGCATTGGTTTTTAAATAATCATTGGTAGACGCTATACTGCCTAAGATTTCAATTTTTTCCGGATAAAATTTTCCGGTGTAATGGATATTTTTTTTAATGATTTTTTTATCTAATAAAATCAGCGGCTGTTTAAGGCAATAACCTTTACTTTGCGCCGATTCAATATCGACTTCATATTTAATCAATTGATTAATATGTTTCCAAATAGCATTGCGTGAAATATTTAATGCTTCGCCCAGCGAAGCGCCGGAATGAAATTTACCATCATTTAATAGTTTAATCAGTTTAACTAAGGTGGGGGATAAATGTTTCATGAGGCGAAAAGGTAGAATATTATTTTACTAGATTATTTAATTCATCCACTTGTTCAGGTTCAAGCGCCTGACAACGTCCAGGCCGCAATAAACGGGGTAATTGAATAGTGCCAAAACGCAGGCGAATTAAACGGCTGACTTTAATGTCCTGTGATTCCCATAAACGCCGCACTTCGCGGTTGCGGCCTTCTTTTAATACGACATGATACCAATGATTAACGCCACTGCCGCCAGCATCTTCAATCGATGAAAATGCCGCTTTGCCGTCTTCTAATTGCACGCCTCTTAACAAGCGATTCAGCATAGCCTGATCTACTTTGCCTAATACACGCACGGCGTATTCGCGCTCAATTTCGGAGGAAGGATGCAATAAGCGGTGTGCTAATTCACCGTCTGTGGTAAATAATAATAAACCGGACGTTGTAATATCCAACCGCCCTACTGCAATCCAGCGTTGGTTACGTAAGCTGGGTAAGTTAGCGAATACGGTAGGTCTGCCTTCCGGATCAGAACGTGTGCAAACTTCGCCTTCTGGTTTGTGATAAATAATGGTGCGTTGTTTATCTGCTTGTTGAGGCCGCAAAATAATAGGGCGTTTGTCGATAGTGATTTTCGCAGTCAGATCAATTCTGTCACCCAGTTTAGCAGGTTTACCATCAATGTTGACTCTTCCTTCTGCAATCCAGCCTTCAATTTGTCTGCGTGAGCCTAATCCTGCGCGTGCAAGCACTTTTTGTAATTTTTCTGTCATTGTAATTTTGTCTAATTTAATTGATTTCCTCCCCCTTTCAGGGGGAGGATTAAGGTGGGGGTGATTTAAACAACCCCCATCCTAACCTTCCCCCTGAAAGGGGGAAGGAATAGTCTAAGAAGTCTGCTCTTCTGGTTCTGCTTCGAGTATTTCTGCAACCTTCACTGTCATTATTTCAAGGCTCTCTTCCTGCGCAATAGGCTCATCTGCCGCTGTTTCTGCCAATTGTTCTTCCAACTGCGCAGCGGCACGATCGAGATCATGTAATTCCGTTAATGCGGGTAAATCTTCCAGCGTTTTCATATTAAAATGATCTAAAAACTGACGCGTTGTTGCAAAAAGACTAGGTCGTCCTGGTACTTCACGCTGACCGACAACACGTACCCATTCACGGTCTAATAATGTTTTAATAATATTAGTGCTGACGGCTACGCCACGGATTTCTTCAATTTCGCCGCGGGTAATCGGTTGCCGGTAAGCAATCACGGCTAAGGTTTCTAAAAACGCACGTGAATAACGCGGCGCTTTTTCCTGCCATAAACGTTTAATCCAGGAGCCTAATTCAGCTTTCGCCTGAAAACAAAATCCGCTGGCAACTTCTTTTAATTCAATGCCGCGCTGTGCGCAATCGTTACTTAATTCAATTAATGCCGCGCGTAATTCTTCCGTAGCAGGTTTTTCATGTTCATCAAATAAATAACGTAATCTTTCAAAATTAATAGGCTCACCGGCCGCTAAAATAGCGGCTTCTACAATAGCTTTTAATTGTTCAGTTGTCATAGTGTCTGCACCGCTTTAACATGTATTTCGCTAAAAGGTTGTTCCTGGAATAATTCAATCAACGCTTGCTTTAATAATTCCAGCAAAGCGATAAAAGTAACTACTACGCCCATTTTACCTTCATTCACTGAAAATAAGCTGACAAATTTAGCTTCTTTGTTTTCAGAAAGATTACCTAAAATCTGCGACATTCTTTCACGGATTGATAAGTGTTCACGTTGAATAGGATGATGCGCCACTAACGCAGCACGTTTTAATATTTCTTGAAATACCACCGCTAACTCACGCAGTTCAATGG
>JBEPVU010000245.1:0-3662 GCA_041690855.1 Gammaproteobacteria bacterium
GCATGGATGGAAAGTTGGTTCAATTAACGCCTTTAAATATACCTAATTATTCGATTAAGCCTCTTATTTAATTTTTTTAGTGGATATAAAAAAGGATACTATGGATGATAACCCTCAAGATGCAGTAGAAACAGTGACGATGCGCAATCTTTTTTATAAAGATGGCGCGCGCAAGATTCAAATAGCGCTATTGCTTGCTATCGTTATTATTTTTCTTCAAATTGCTGGTTTGATTTATGTGGTTACTCATCCACCGGAACCTAAATATTTTGCTACTTCAACCGATGGCCGGATAATGCCTCTGGTGCCATTATCGCAACCCAATTTATCTAAATCTGCTTTATTACAATGGGCGAGCACAGCGGCTATATCTGCTTATACGTATGATTTTATTAATTATCGCCAGGCATTACAGGCCGCCTCAGAATATTTTACGCCTGAGGGTTGGAACTCATTTATGGAAGCCTTAGACAGTAATAATAATTTAAAGGCCGTTATTGCTAAGAAATTGATCGTATCGGCTGTGGTTACGGGAGCGCCCGTTGTTGTGCAGGAAGGTTTATTAGATAGCCGCTATACCTGGAAAGTACAGATGCCCATGCTGGTTACTTATCAAAGCGCCAGTCAATTTTCACAGCAGACTTTAACCGTTACTATGTTGATTACTCGCATATCAACGCTAAGTTCAGCGCGAGGCATTGGTATTGCGCAATTTATTGCGACTTCTTCTGGCGGGGAATATAGTTAGTCATGAAGCAACGATGGAAGGCTAAAAAAATAATCATCACGCTTATTATTTTATTAATAGGTTGTGATGTATCTCTGTTGTTTGCAGCGCAAGCTGGCGGCGCCAGTGATGATACGCAACAACAATTACAGCAGATTGAGCAATTAAGACAGCAGTTGCAGCAGTCACAGGCCCGCCCGTCTGCACAATCATCTGCGGCGCTTAATTTACCTGGCGCTAATGACCTTAATAATACAGCGCCGCCGGTGCTAGCCCCTGCGCTAGCACAGCCAGCGATTGTGCCTCTGGCAACAACAACTGCCGCCAATCCTGTGATACCGGCTGGCATGGTTTCCGAAGATGATATTAATAAAGCTGCCTTTGAGGCAATGGCAAAAAATACGTTGCCAATGTCGCATGATCAAATTCAACGGTTGCGGCAATTATTTAATCAGACACAATTTGCAGCCTCTTCTTTACCCGGCATCCCGCCGCGTCCTGTTATTAGTTCGCTGTCCGTTAATTTAGCGCCTGGTTCGACGCCGCCGGCCGTCAGATTGCAGCAAGGCATGGTTTCGGTATTAGGCTTTATCGATTCTTCCGGCGCTCCATGGCCGATAGAATCTTATGATATCGGCAATCCCTCTGCGTTCAATATTCAATGGAACAAAAGCGATAATACCATGTTGATTCAGCCTATGACGTTGTATACCTATGGTAATCTGGCGGTGAAATTACAAGGCTTGTCTACCCCTATTATTTTAATGTTGTTTCCCGGTCAGAAAGTATTTGATAGCCGGTTGGATTTACATATTTCGGGCATGGGGCCTAACGCAAGGCCCATGACAATGGGCAGTGGATTACCCAATAGCGCCGATCCTGACCTGCTAGGTATATTAGATGGTGTGCCGCCCTCAGGTAGCATTACATTGCGGGTAACAGGGGCTGAATGTCAGGCCTGGGCTTCAGGTGAACGTTTATTTGTGCGTACACGGCTTACGATTTTATCACCTGGCTGGACAGCCACTATGTCGAGCGCCGATGGCATGCATGCGTATGAAATACCCAAGCCGTCAGTGCAAGCGCCTGTATTACTCGCTTCGGCAAACGGTAAGATTATTCAGCTCAAGATAGAGGGGCTATAAGCTAATATGAACGCCAAACTTAAAAACTTAGCGGGGCTTTTTCGCGATACCAGGACACGGACGATTATCCTGTTCACGGGTATTATTTTAGCGATTGCCGTCATTATGGGTATGGTGCGGTTGTTTGGTGGATCGTCAGGGCCAGAATCACAGGCCAATGTTAGCGGCCCTGGTAATATTCAATCGATTCCGGGTGGATTCGACAAAGCCGTTTCGCCGGAATATGCTAAATTGCAGGAAAAGCAAAATCAATTACAGGCGCAAATTGCCGCTAAACAAGGCACCAGCGCACTGCCTACTATTATTACTTCTTCCTCTTTTTCGCAGGCGGGGCGCACAACAACGAATGCGAATGCCTGCTGCAGCGCTTGTTGTGGAGCAGAAGCGGGTGGAGGGGTTTTTCCGCCTAAGGTTTCCAGTGCATTAAAACCAGGTACTTTAATTTATGACGCCAAAGGTAATGTGATTGGTACCTTAGGGCCTGATGGTAAAGTGCGCAATGCCAATGGTTTAGTTGTAGGGACGGTAGGGCCGGATGGATTGGTGCGTGACGCCAATGGCAATATAATAGGCGCTGCAGGAACCTCTACGACAGGATCGCCGGTATATGATGCGAATGGTAAATTAATCGGCACCGTAGGGCCTGATGGCAAAGTGCGTGATGCCAATGGCAATATTATTGGTACGGTAGGGCCTGATGGTTTAGTGCGTGATGCGAATGGTAATGTCGTAGGTAAGGCTGTTTCAGCGGCTGCTAAAGAAGGTACGCCGGTTTATGATGCTCAAGGTCGGTTAATGGGGTATGCCGGGCCGGATGGAATAGTGCGGGACGCGAGCGGTAAAGTCATTGGTACGGTAGGGCCTGGTGGTGTCGTAAGAGATGCGAACGGGAAGATCATTGGTAAAGCAGGCGATATTGTGCCTGGGTCTCCTGTTTACGATGCCAATGGCAAATTAATAGGTGTGGTAGGCCCCGATGGCAAAGTGCGTGACGCCAATGGCAATATTATTGGCGCGGTGGGGCCTGATGGGACAGTAAGAGATGCTAGCGGCAACATCATTGGTAAAGTAGGGCCTACCAAGCCTGGCACACCGGTTTATGACGCCCAGGGCAGGTTAATTGGTATAGCGGGACCGGATGGTTTAGTCCGTGATGCAAATGGTAAAGTCATCGGTACAGTAGGGATAGATGGCGTTGTACGTGATGCGCAAGGTAATCCTATTGGCAGCACAAACACCGGTACGGCAACCGCTGGGAGTCAATTTGCTGCTGCGGAAGGAGGCGTTACGGGTGCGGTGGCGCTACCGGGCGCTAATCAGCAATCTGCGCAATTGCAAACATTGATGCAGAGACAGGCTGCCTTAGTTTCTGCGCAACGTTCTGAGCAACTTAAAAGCCAGATTCAGGCTGCCATGACAGGACAAGCGAATCAATTGTTGCTTGCCTGGGGCCCGCCGACACAATCCTATGTAGCAGGTATTCCGCCCAAAGAAAATGCTGCGGGCGGCTTAGCAGGTGGCGGCGGTGAGAATGCAGGCGCCGGAGGCGGTAAGCCGCCAGCGGTTAAAGCGGGTACCATTATGTTTGCGGTTTTAACAACATCGCTTAATTCCGATGAACCCGGGCCGATTCTGGCAACCATTGTGGAAGGTAAATTTAAAGGCGGCCGGTTGATTGGCAGTATGGATAACCAGGGACAGAAAGTAAAATTGAATTTTAAAACGTTAGTATTGCCTGATGTGGCTAGCAGTATTTCAATTAATGCAGTCGCGATTGATGAAAAAACAGC
>JBEPVU010000246.1:0-3652 GCA_041690855.1 Gammaproteobacteria bacterium
GTGTACGATTAATGCAAAAAGCAAATCAGCCACTCGATAAACCATGGCTGGCATTATTGCCTGCATCACTGCAAGTTAAAGCAAAATTATGGCAGGCCGTTGGTAAAAATCCTGCGTTGATTACTAACACTGAATTATTTACAGTCGATGATGATACGAATGAAATTTTATTAGATGGTATTCAACGCTACGCTAAACAAAAACCCAAAATAGCGGTAGCCTTATTGCCGCAATTACAAGCGGATTATCATTTTACGGAACTTCAGCAACAAATTATTAAACGCGCTATCGCGATAGAACTAGCGCGCAGCGCCGATCCGATGGCTGCTGATTGGTTAGCGCAGATAAAACCAGATTATGCCGATGATTTAGTGAAAGCCTGGCGTATCCGCACGGCATTGGCGCAACAAAATTGGCAGGCTGTCAAAAATGCTATTAATCAATTATCACTGTTAGAGCGTCAGCAACCTGTCTGGCAATATTGGTATGCACGCGCCTCCGCTAAAACAGGGCAGACCGAGCAGGCGCAGATTATTTATCACCAATTAGCGCAGCAGGTTAATTATTATGGCTGGCTGGCCAGTCAGCAATTACATAGTTATTATCAACCATTAATAATGGAACGTATTAATACACCGATAGCGTTACAAAAAATAATCGCATTACCGGCGATTCAACGCGCACATGAATTATATGCGCTGCAAATGATAGGCGATGCCCGCCGTGAATGGCAATGGGCTACTCAGAAAATGCAACCTTTAGAATTACAGTCGGCTGCTCAATTAGCCATGCAATGGAATTGGTATGACCGCGCTTTAATGACAGCCGCAAAAGCCAGAGATTTTAGTGCTGCTGTTAGATTTCCATTGGCTTATCGCCAGCAAGTGATTTTAGCGGCGCGGCAATTGAATATAGACCCGGCCTGGGTGATGGCGATTATGCGACAGGAAAGTAGTTTTATGCCGGATGCTAAATCGAGTGTGGGGGCGTTAGGCTTAATGCAATTAATGCCTAAAACAGCCCGTTTAATCAATACTCAGTTAACGGATTACGGTATTTTAAATACAGCCACGAACATTAGCTTAGGCAGCCGCTATTTAAGTCAATTATATGGCTGGTATAACCGTAATCAAACCATTGCGACAGCCGCTTATAATATTGGTCCAACACGTTTGCAAAAATGGTTGCCATTATATCAAAAACTACCGGCGGATATCTGGGTGGATATTTTGCCCTGGAAAGAAACGCGCGATTATGTACAAACGGTTACGCTGGCAACCGAAATTTATCGAGAACAATTGGGGGAATATCGATGACTCAAAAACCACTGGGATTCTGGACAGCCACTTCGCTGGTTATCAGCGCCATGATGGGAGCAGGCATTTTTGGATTGCCGGCTTCCTTGGCGGCGTTTGGTACTATCAGTATTATAGCCTGGATTTTAACTACGCTGGGCGCTCTGTTGTTAGCGTTGACATTTGTCAATTTAAATCGCATGGTTCCGCAAACCGGCGGGCCTTTTTTATATGCGTATCATGCGTATGGCGAGTACATGGGGTTTGCAATTGCCGCCAGTTATTGGATGGCCTGGTGTATTGGCTGCGCCGCTGCTATTGTGGCGATCGATGGATTTCTGGCGCCTTTCTGGCCGCAAATAAATGAACATAGTGTGCATTATAGTCCGTTCATCGCGCTGCTGGTTAAGTTAGGATTTATCTGGCTGACGATTATTATTAATATGCTGGGCATTCGCACGGTAGGGCGTGTTCAGCTTATTTCTACCTTGTTAAAAATAGTGCCTTTATTATTAATCTGCGCTTTCGGGCTGCCAAAAATTCATCTAGCGAATTTTACGCATTATTATAATATCAGCGGCGTTTCAAGCTGGAGCGCGTTATCGGGCGCCGCCGCTTTAACATTATGGGCTTTTTCAGGCCTGGAAGCAGCCGTAGTGCCGGCAGATGACATCACTAATCATCGTGTGATTGCTTACGCCACGATGCTAGGCGCTTTATTTACTGCCTTAATCTATATTTTAATTACAGTTGTTTTTCTAGGAGTTTACCCGGCAACCATCGTTAAAAATTCCGTGTCGCCGTTTAATGATATTGCTACTGCTTTATTTGGTTCTGGTGCTACTTACTGGATTGCAGCCTGCGCAATTATCACCATTGTAGGTTCAGTGAACGGCGGTATTTTAATTTTATCGCAGGATGCTATGGCGGCCGCGCGTAATAAACTGCTGCCTGCTATTTTTGATAAACGCAGAAACCGTTTCAATACGCCGATTAAAAGTCTGTTTCTGGCTGGTATTGTAATAACGTTGCTGCTATTCATGACTATGAATCAGGCACTACTCAAGCAATTTAACTTTCTAATATTGCTTTCTACGCTTTCGCTGGTTATTCCTTACTTTGTATCAGCAACCGCCGCCCTTATTTTAATGATGAAAAAACCGGAGGATTTTAGTCGCGGCAAATTTCTCTGGTTATTTTTTATTGCCTTACTCGCCAGTATTTATGCTTTCTGGACGCTGATCGGCGTAGGGCAGGAAACATTTTTTTACGGAGGTTTGTTCTTTTTTACAACGTTCTGGTTACACTTTATTTACAAAGGATATCAATGGTTAGCTAAAAAGCCGGCGAGCGCTGAATGACGGGCCTGAATTTAGAGACATTGGCGCTGGTAAAATTGTCCGATAAAACTTTTACCGGCGATGATTATAAAAATTTTTATTATTTATATAATCATCCTGCGAATAATTCCTGGATGTTTCATGCCACTCGCAGCAGCAGGGATTTTCAAAGTATTTTTGCCCTGCTGATTCAGCAAAGCGCCGCTATTTATTTTTTAAAAGAGACTACCCAGCGCCCGGCCGCAACAATCGGTATGTGCCGGATTGTGCAAGGTTCCGGCGCACGGCGGCATACTCTCGAAATTGCTTCTGTTGCTATTAATCCTGCGTTACATGGCAAGGGATATGGCGCTCGATTATTTAAACTATTAAAGCCAGAATTGCAGCAGAACTTTCCAGAAGTGATACGTTATGAATTAAGCTATGAAAGGAACAATCTACTGGCCAGCGTATATCGCTTTTATGAAAAAGCAGGTTTTAAAGATGAAGTAATTTCCAGTGCTTATTTCTGTTCTAAGAAGCCTTGCTATCTAGATACGCCTTTTCAGGCGTGGCTAAAACAAAACAGCGTTGATTATTGCCTATCGAAAAATTATTGGTATGTTACAGAAATATTTGCCGCGCAATTGCTTAATACACCGCTGAATTATCAACCTGCAAAATTGTCTTTTCAACAAAAATCTTCAATGAATCTCATTGCAGCGACGAAAATTACGGATGGCTATAGCTTCAGGCTCGCGCAAAAAAGCGACATCAATGATTTAATCGCATTATATGAAAATAGTTTGACTGATTGGGCGTTTACAAGTACAGCAGATTTAACGGCTGCATTAGAGCAGGAAATTGCCAATAATGCCCTTTTTCTTGTTAAAGAGCATAATAACATTTTAAATGCCTGTCAGGTTAACGCCAGTCCTCTTGCTATTGAGCATATTGCGATTATTAATCAACTGGCCGGGCGCAATTCACCTGCGGAGGCGATAAAAGCGCTTTTAAATGGATTAATGCAATACTGTC
>JBEPVU010000247.1:0-3608 GCA_041690855.1 Gammaproteobacteria bacterium
GCCTTAAATGATGGTTCTTCAGGACGTTTTTTTCCTTCATTTTTGTTTGGCCGGAAAAAACAATTTGCTGACGGGGAAGCTAACAAGAAGCCAACATCGCCCCTAGAAGATAGTAACATTATCATGCCACCACCTCGATCTCAGCGAACTTTATAAATTAACCTCTAACAGGGTTCAGACAATGTTTTTATTTAAACGCATTGCTAACCATTCAAATAATGCTCCGCAATAATCTGCGCTACGCAGCAGGTTAGTTTTTTCGCCATTGGAATGTGTAAAAATTCATTCGGCCCATGGGCATTGGATTTTGGGCCTAATACCCCCGTAATTACAAATTGCGCTTGTGGAAATTTTTCGCCTAGCATTCCCATAAAAGGAATAGTGCCGCCTTCGCCCCAATATAAAACAGGTTTGCCAAAATACGTTTGTGAGGCGTTATTAACACTTTGTTTTAACCAATTTTGCATGACCGGCGCATTCCAACCTTGCGCAACACCGGCGCGGGTAGTAAAGCTGACTTTAGCGTTATAAGGCGGGGCGGTTTCTAATAGTTTTTTAATAGCGGCGGCTGCTTTTTGTGGCTCACAGGTGGGTGGTATGCGCATGGAAAGTTTTGCAGTGGTTTGCGGACGCAGCACATTGCCGGCATTTTCCAGGTTGGGAATATCGCCGATGCCGGTAAACGCTAAAGCCGCTTTCCAGGTGCGGTTAATAATTAATTCATAATAATCAGACGTAACGGGTTTGCCGCCGCTGACAAAAGGAAATTCCTGCCAGGTTTTATCACCCAGCGTTTGTGCGGCTATTTTGGCTTGTTCAATACGTTCCGCTGGAATGGTAACTTTTAAATCTTCTAATAAAATCTCGCCGGTATTTTCGTTTTCCAGACGGCTTAATAATTGTCGCAGGATACGAAAACTGGAAGGTACAATACCACTGGCGGCGCCGGAATGTACGCCTTCCGTTAAAATTTCTACTTTCAATTCGCCGACGATATTGCCGCGCAGGGAAGTGGTACACCATAATTGATCGTAATTACCGCAACCGGAATCTAAGCAGATGACTAAATCCGGTATGCCAATTTCTTGCGCCAGATGTTCGACATAAAATGGTAAATCTGGGCTGCCGCTTTCTTCGCTGGCTTCAATTAAAATAACGCAGCGTGCGTGTGAAATATTTTGTTCACGTAACGCTTTAATCGCTGTTAAGGCGGCAAATAAGGCATAACCATCATCAGCGCCGCCGCGTCCATAGAGCCGCTCGTTTTTAAGCACGGGTTGCCAGGGATTTAAATCAGGGTTCCAACCCGTCATTTCAGGTTGTTTATCTAAATGACCATAAAGCAAAATGGTTTTATCAATTTTTCCAGGAATTTCCAGCATTAATAAGGGAGTTCTGCCAGGCAGACGCTGTACGTTAATTTTCAGTTCAGGCATATTTTGCTGTTTACACCAGTTCACCATTAATTCCACCGCTTTATCCATATAACCATTTTTCTGCCAGTCTGGATCAAAAGCGGGGGATTTATTTGGAATACGAATGTAATCGCATAATGTCGGGAGAATAGATTGCTCCCAGGTTTGCGTGATGAAATCGGTGAGTTGGTTGGTGTTCATTTTGGTTTATTTCTCTAAGGTTTAACTTGGTTGATGATAGTTTACTTTTAGACATTATTATTAGCTAGCTTGAAATTATAGAATAAATTTTATATTCTTTTATACATTATATTGTGCGACATTTTATCTTTCTATAGGTTGATAATATAACACTTAGTGATATAATTAGGAGAATATACCAAACGCCCTTAGTTTTTGCGTATTTTAATCTCCTCCCCCTTCCAGGGGGAGGATTAAGGTGGGGGTGATCTAAGGTAAAAAGCATTTTTTTGATCACCCCCATCCTAACCTTCCCCCTTCAAGGGGGAAGGAATAATACGCAATTTTAAAGGGCGATAAGGATATAAATGAGAGTTTTTAAATATTGCAGCTTCTAGTTTCTTAATTTAAGAACGGTGAATTAATTGAGGTTATAAAATGAAAACTATTAAAAAAATCAAAAATAAAACAATGTTGGAAGTAGCACACGAAATGGCGCATGGGTTATATGATGCTGGCATAATTAATGTAACTACTATGAGAGAGTTTGATGTATTATGTTTGCCGCCTATAAAGCAGTTATCATCCAGGCAAATAAAAAACATCCGCTTACGTGAAAAAGTAAGTCAGGCTGTGTTTGCTCAATATTTAAATACCAGCATGTCTACCGTAAGACAATGGGAGCAGGGCGAAAAACATCCACGTGGTACTTCTTTGAAATTGCTTAATCTTATTGCAGATAAGGGGTTGGCTGTTTTAGTTTAGACTATATTTTTCAAACCACAAACATCGAACTCACGGATTCTTCTTCATTAACCCGCCGGATGGTTTGCGCCAGCATGTTGCTTAAGGACAATTGACGGATTTTACGGCATTGTGCCGCAGCGGCATGTAATGAAATGGTGTCGGTGACAACCACTTCATCAATCGCTGAGGTTTCGATATTTTTGATAGCGGGGCCTGATAAAACAGGGTGTGTGCAGTAAGCGGATACGGTAGCAGCGCCATGTTCTTTCAGCGCTTGCGCGGCCTGGCACAAGGTGCCGCCGGTATCGACAATGTCATCGACTAATAAACAGTCGCGTCCTTTAACATCACCGATTAAATGCATGACTTCGATTTTATTGGGGCCTAAACGTCTTTTATCAATAATGGCTAGATCGCTGTCGTTTAATATTTTTGCGATAGCGCGTGCGCGCACTACGCCGCCTACGTCTGGCGATACGACCATTAAGTTATTTAAATCTCTTTTATTAAGGTCTGCAATGATAACGGACGTGGTGTAAACGTTATCGACGGGCATGTCGAAGAAACCTTGAATTTGATCGGCGTGCAAATCAACGGTGAGTAATCGGCTGATGCCTACGCTGGACATCATGTCCGCAACAACTTTTGCAGTAATGGGTACGCGTGCGGAGCGTACACGGCGATCCTGGCGGGCGTAGCCGAAATAAGGTACTACAGCCGTAATGCGGGTCGCGGAAGCGCGCCGCAAGGCATCGGCCATAATGATCAATTCCATAAGATGATCGTTGGTGGGAGCGCTGGTCGGTTGAATAATAAAAACATCGCGGCCACGCACATTTTCCATGATTTCAACCATGATTTCGCCGTCACTGAAACGGCCTACGATGGCTTTGCCTAGGGGCAGGTTAAGGTGTTCTGCAATTTTTTGTGCCAGTGGTAAGTTAGCGTTGCCGCTAAAGATCATGAGTTGTGACACGTTTTAGCCCCTGTCGATTGCGGATGAAACTGGCTGGGGTGCTAGGATTCGAACCTAGGTATGCGGAGATCAAAACCCCGTGCCTTACCGCTTGGCGACACCCCAATGGATTAGTTTGATTGAAAAAAGTGGGGGTATTTTGCTTGTTGTTGGTTTGGGTGTCAATGAGATTGTGTTAAAAATTATTTTATATAATATTATTATTCACCTCTCCCCCCGGGAGAGGTCGACGCGTAGCGGCGGGTGAGGGAGCTCTTATCAGCATGAAATTCATTATTGAAGAAAGCGGT
>JBEPVU010000248.1:0-3572 GCA_041690855.1 Gammaproteobacteria bacterium
TTGTCTATTAAAACGGTGGATTACGGCCTTCGGCCTAATCCACCCTACCAAGAGAAAAATAAAAAAACGCAAAATCTAACCGGCATAAACTCCATGGCGCCTTAATTGCTGATTGCGCTGCCTCACGATAATGAATAAAATAACAGCCTATATACATTATATAAAGAGGAATTAATCCGTGCGATTACGTTTAACCTTATTAGCAACCAGTTTTATAGCAGCACTTGCTTTTCAACCTGTGGCAAACGCCGCATTAGATTTAACGGTGACACAAGGTGTTTCCAGTGCATTGCCTATCGCTATTGTGCCTTTTTCCGGCCAGAGTAATTGGCAGGCACCGAATAATGTGGCCGGTGTCATCATGGCGGATTTGCAGAACAGTGGACAGTTTAAAATGATGGATACCAGCGCCATGCAGCAACAGCCTCATGCGGTGCAAGATGTGAATTACGGCTATTGGCGTAAAGCAGGCAATGACAACGTTGTTATTGGTAGTGTAAGCGATACTGGCAATAACTCACAGGTGAGATTTGCTTTGCTGGATGTGTTTAAAGGGCAGGCGCAAAGCGGTAATCAGGTATTAGCGCAACAAACTTTTAATGTTGCCGACAATAAGCTTCGTGCGCTGGCGCATCATATTAGCGATATTATTTATCAACAACTTACTGGCGTACGGGGGATTTTTGCTACACGTATTGCCTATGTGCTGGTGCAGCGTAATCCTAGCGGTTCGCGGTATATTTTAAATATCGCTGATGCGGATGGTTATAACCCTAGACCTTTATTAACGTCTAATCAACCGATTATGTCACCTGCCTGGTCGCACGATGGCACGCGTATGGCGTATGTTTCTTTTGAAAAAGTATTGCCAAAGATTTTTATTCAAAATGTCGTTACGGGTACACGCCGTGCGGTCAGCGCTTTTCCGGGGATTAACGGTGCGCCAGCCTGGTCGCCGGATGATAGTAAACTGGCATTAGTGCTTTCTAAAAACGGTAACCCGAAAATTTATGTCATGAATTTAAGCAGCGATAGCTTACAGCAAGTGACTTCCGGCGTTTCCATTGATACGGAACCTAGCTGGTCACCCGATGGTAAATCGATTATCTTTACCTCTGATCGTGGCGGCGGCCCGCAGATTTACCAATTAACGCTAGCCAGCGGCAAAATACAGCGCCTGACGTTTAATGGTGATTATAATGCGCGCGGCTCTTTTTCGGTGGATGGTCAAAGTATTGTGATGATTCATCGTACCAATGGCAATTATAATATCGCGGTGCAGGATTTGCAGTCGAGCGCTTTGCAAATAATTACGCATGACGGCTGGGACACTTCACCCAGTTTTGCACCAAATGGCCGTTTTGTGTTATATGAATCAGATGCAGGCCATCAAGGTGTGTTGGGCATCGCTTCTTCGGATGGGCGCATTGCGCGGCGCTTATCAACACAAGATGGCAATATACAAGATCCTGCCTGGTCGCCATTTTTATCTTAAAAGTTTTTTAACTAACGGGAGAGTTGCTAATGAAAAAATTACGTATCGCCTTAATCGGCGCCAGTTTAATGACACTGGTTGCTTGTTCTACCACTAACCCAAACGGCGCCGATGTAACCGATGGCGCCGCTACCGATGCTAACGGCGGCGCAGTCAATGGGGTTGTTGCGGGCGGGGCAGGTGATGCGGATAATTTTGGCGGCAACAATAATGGCAATGTTAAAGCGATGCAGGTTGGTAATCAGAGTTATTATTTTGATTTTAATAAATATGATGTGCATTCCGATGATGTGTCTTCCATTAATGTGCAGGCGGGCTATTTAGCGACTCACAATAAAGGACATATTTTACTGGCCGGTAATACCGATGAACGCGGCAGCCGTGAATATAATATTGCACTCGGCAATAAACGTGCGCAAAGCGTTGCACAGCAATTAAAAGCGGGCGGAATCAATGATAGTCAAATTACCAGTGTAAGTTATGGGGCGGAAAAACCTGCTGCGATAGGCCATGACGAATCCGCCTGGTCTAAAAATCGCCGTGTTGATTTGACCTATCAAACGCCGATTACATTGGATAAAAAATAATTCAGGGAACCTAGAATGACACAATTCGTAAAATTCTTAGTCTTAGCTATAAGTCTGATATTTTCTACCGTCATTTTTGCGGCGCCACCGGTTGTAAACGGTTATGATAATAGTAACAACCAAGGTGGCGAAGTTATTGTGACCGATCAGGCTGATGGCAACGCTACGACAACCGCTGCCAAGACATCTGATAATACTTCGGTACCCCTTAAACAACGCGTCACTATTTTAGAGCGGCAAGTCAATAATTTGACGCAACGATTATCGCAAATTAATGATTTACAATCGCAAATGCAAGATTTACAAGGCCAGGTTGAAACCCAAAGACACACTATAAAAATATTGCAGGATCAAGTGCGCAGTCAATATCAGGACTTAGATCAAAGACTCACTGCACCCCCTAAAAATGCAGGTTTAAAAAATAATAGTAAAACGGCTAATAATAAAAATAGCGCTAGCACCGGCGATAGTAATAGCGTAACAGATACCAGCGATACAGCGGATAATTCAGCGAATGCGTCTGATACCAGCGCTAATCCAAAAACAAAGGCTAATACGGCCAGCAATGATAATAATGCTTCTGAAACACAAAATACCGACAATACCAATACGACTACTGCAAAAAACAACGAACAATCCGCTTACCAAGCGGGCGTTGATCTTTTAAAAAATAAAAAATATTCACAAGCGACAACGACTTTTCAGAAATTTATCAAACAATATCCCAATAATTCGCAAACCAATAATGCCAGGTTCTGGTTAGGGCAATTATACTTATTGCAAGGGCAGCCGGATCGTGCGTTGGAACAATTCCATATCGTACTTAAAAAAGATCCTGCCAATAAAAAAACCGCCGATATTTTATTACAAACAGGTCTCGCTTATTATGCAAAAGGCGATTTAAAACAAGCGCAAACCGTTTTTAAGAAAGTGACGCAAAAATATCCTAACACTTCAGCCGCAAAATTAGCGCAAACACGCTTGAAACTGATCCAGCAGACAACGGATCAAGCTCAAAGCGCAACGTAGTTTATATGCGTATTGCCTTAGGTATTGCCTATGAAGGAACAGACTTCCACGGCTGGCAACGGCAAGAAGATAATTTACCTACTTTACAAGGTTATTTAGAAACCGCCTTAAGTAATATAGCGGATCAGCCTATTCGTGTTAGCTGTGCTGGCCGCACAGACAAAGGAGTACATGCGTTAGGGCAGGTCGTACATTTTAATACTACTGTGGAGCGTACAGAACACGCCTGGGTGTTAGGCACGAATACCTTTTTGCCGCCTGCTATTCGAGTACATTGGGCTAAGCCGGTTGCAGAAAATTTTCATGCGCGCTTTTCAGCACTGGCGCGTTCCTATCGCTATGTGATTTTTAATCACCGCACGCCTTCTGCTGTCATGGCGCACAAAACCACCTGGCATATTAAACCATTGGATGTACAATTAATGCAGCAGGCGGCTCAGTATTTAATCGGTGAACATGAT
>JBEPVU010000249.1:0-3571 GCA_041690855.1 Gammaproteobacteria bacterium
TTTTCGTGCTTGGTATCAGGAACAGAATATTACAGCCGATATTTTTGCCGCTGTTTATATTCAACGCCCTGCTTCGCCGGTTGATTTTGCTTTGCGCATTAACGCGGTCAATCAATTCTGTCAATTACCGCAAGCAGCCGCTCTGATCGCGGCCAATAAGCGGGTTTCCAATTTATTAATTAAAGAAAAACAGCAAAATTTATCAGGCGAGCTTGTTGAAAATTTATTGCAGGAAACAGCCGAACAAAAGCTGGCGACTGCCTTAGCCGAAAAAAGCAAAGCAGTGGCTCCTCTTTATCAACAGGCTGATTACACCACGGCTTTAATAAAATTAGCCGATTTACAACCGGTAATAGATAATTTTTTCGACAACGTCATGGTGATGACTGATGATCAATCTTTGCGTCATAACAGGCTTTTATTATTAAGTAAATTAAGAGCTTTATTTTTACAGGTAGCGGATATTTCTTTGTTACAATAAACTTATCATCTGCAATCGTGATTTTCACCTCTCCCCCCGGGAGAGGTCGCCGCATAGCGGCGGGTGAGGGAGCTCTTAGCAGCATGAAATTCATTATTGAAGAAAGCTGATTGATTCCCCTCACCCGCCCAGGCTGCGCCTGGTCGGCCTCTCCCGCTGGAGAGGCGACACTCTATGTAAAATTCAAGTTTCAACCTTGAATTTTACATTATCCAAAAGTGCAGACACAGTTAGGAATGCTTCAAAGCATTTTGATTGACGATATACACCCTATCATCAGACATCCGAATAATATATAAGCCATTGCTCATTGTTATTAATTTGCCAGCGAGTTCCTGCTGGTCTTCATCGAAAAAGTGCATAGAATGCGCATTTTTCATATTGGCATAAAGATTGGCATTTGGATTATTAATATCTATCGCAATCCATTGCGCAAGGCTACTGCTGGCTGTCCGTAGGGTTTGCTTGATTAATTGATTATCATTCTGCATCCAGTTTTGCACTATTTGATAGCGGTCATCTTCGCTTTTCGGTAAATAATAAATATAAGTAAAATGATTGCGATACAAGGATGTTGTTTCATCTTTATTTTTTGCATTTGTAACATAAGCTTTAACGTCTGCGCTCATCATTAATGCTGTAAAGTTATTATTTAAACGGTAACGCGTCATCACAGACAATGCGCCATTTTCCTGTGCGGCATTGTTAATTTTGAAACCTTGCGTTTTGCTTAATTGATCCTGCAATTGCGCTTTAAATACAGTGACAACATCAAAATTCAGCATTTCATTACTGAGGGGCAGGATAACGTTTTGTGCCTGCGAAGTGAGTTTTTGCTGATCTGTCGTCACTGAGAGCTGTACCGCATGCATTTGCGTACTCGCCGCAGCATCCAGTGGTTGACGGTAAGTCGTTGTCCCGCAACCGGTTAATAATGCTAAAAATCCTATTAAACACCAGGCCTGTCTTTTTTTCATCTTCTCTTATCTCCTTGAATAGCGGTTCGCCGTATGATAACAAATATATGTTAATATGTTAAATTAAAGCAAAAACCTATACGTTTAGTTAATATGAATAAATTTATTATCCTCGATCGCGATGGCGTCATTAATTATGACTCGGATGAGTACATTAAATCGCCTGCTGAATGGATACCTATTCCTGGCAGCCTAGAAGCCATCGTTAAATTAAAGCAGGCGGGCTATCAAATAGCAGTGATCACCAATCAATCCGGCGTTGCCCACGGACTTTATACGGAAGCCACACTGGCGCAAATCCATGACAAAATGCAGCAAATGCTGAAAACAGCAGGCGGTATGATTGACGGCATTTTTTACTGCCCTCATCAATCATCTGATGCCTGTAACTGCCGCAAACCTAAACCGGGTTTGTTCCATCAAGCCGCGCAACAATTTAATATTTCGCTAACGGGAATTCTATATGTGGGCGATAAAAAATCCGACGTAGACGCCGCCCATAACGCAGGCTGTAAAGCCATTCTAGTCAAAACGGGTTATGGCGAACAAACGCTGGCCGCTAATCCACAATTGAAGGTACCGGTTTATAATAATTTAGCGGAAGTAGTAGAAAATCTTTTACACGGATATTTAACTTAACTGATGCGTACCGTTATGCCGGCCAATAAAATAGCCGTTACCTTTAGTGAACCGCTATTGCAGGCAAAAGCGGCGGCGCTGGCCTATCAATTACAATTGCCGCTGGTTGAAGCTGATCATTCCCCTTATGATTTTTTATTAGTTTATACGCCGCAGCACTTAGAAATTTGTCCGATTAAAGCATTTAGCACAGGCTCTCTGCATATTGATTTTTTAACGGGTAAAGCCGGTTACCGACGTTCGCATACGTTTATTAAAAATGAATTATTAGCCAAAGCGGTTGGGGTTAAAGGTAATAGTACATTAAGCGTTATTGATGCTACCGCTGGTTTAGGCCGTGATAGTTTTATTTTAGCTTGCTTAGGTTGTAGCGTAACCCTGTTAGAGCGTTCGCCTGTTATGGCGGCGTTATTGGAAGATGGTTTGCAAAGATTAAATGCAGTGCAAGAATATAGTGCAGAATTAGTTTTGTCTTTAATTCACACCAACGCCAGTCAATATTTAGCGCGGTTAGATCCACTTTCTTATCCTGATGTAATTTATTTAGATCCCATGTATCCGCATCGCACTAAATCGGCGTTAGTGAAAAAAGAAATGCGGATTATTCGTGAGATTGTTGGCGAAGATCAAGATGCTGAGCAATTACTAGCCATCGCCAGAACACGAGCAAAAAAACGCATAGTCGTTAAACGCCCTCGCCTGGCGCCTGCACTGGGTCAGCAGGTGGCGGATTTTAGTTATAGCGGCAAGCAGCATCGATTTGATGTTTATTTACCTTCCGTATCAGCGCTATTAACTCATCATTCATGTTTTAACCCGGTTAATATTTAAATGTAGTCAAAGAACTGTTAAGCAGCAGCGACATTTTTTAACCGCATAGCGAAAATCTCGGTCGCTCTGCGGCCGAGATGGATAGCGTATAATGGGCGCAAGCCCATTATACGGTGTCCTTCTTATGGAGTTACAGAGAAATACGCATCATGTTTTTCGCATTATGTATCACTTTGTGTGGATTCCAAAATATAGGCACAAGGTATTTGAAGAACCTTATCGGAGTGGCCTCAAGGCAATGATAGAAAAAATAGGCTATGACTATAATTTTGAGATAGTGGAGTTAGAATTGCCCGTTGATCATATTCATATGGTAGTGAGAAGTGAGCCTAAAATATCACCTTCCGATATTATGCAAGTGATAAAAAGTATTTCAGCAAAAGAATTTTTCAAGCGTTATCCGGAAATCAAGAGAAAGTATTTTTGGGGCGGCAAGCTTTGGACGCAAAGTTATTTTGTTGAAACGATAGGTAATGCGACTGAGGAAGTCATTCGCAGGTATGTTAGCAATCAGCTTGAAGCAATGGATCAGCAAGAAAGAAAATACAAGCAATTGCATTTGTTTTAAAACTCGGTCGCTCTGCGGCCGGGGAGTGTCATTTAAAGTGTGTAAATAGCCGGTTTAAATTTTCATGAATCGTTT
>JBEPVU010000250.1:0-3559 GCA_041690855.1 Gammaproteobacteria bacterium
ACAATATAATTTTGTTTAGGCGCCAGTTGATGTAAACGCTGTAAAATAGCCAGCGCCTGTTCAAACTGTTGGTGTTCTAATTGGAATTGAAATTGCTCGATGCCAACGGCAATTTCAGCGTCTTTATTCGACTTAACCGCCTGTTGTAAATAATATTCACGCTTTTCTTTATCGCCACGCTCATACGCTGCCCGTGCCGCAGCTACATAATTTAACCAGGCAATCGCATTGGCAGGCGTTGCTTTAATTAATTTTTTCTCCGCCTCCGGCCAACGGCCAAATGAAAGCGCTAATAAGCCCTGGCGCGTTAATAACTGATTGATACGCGCACGCCGCCGCGCCGTCCAATGACGTATTTTACGCGGTAACCGGCCAATATTTTTAATTAAGCGGATTAACCAGTACAGCAACATAAAACCCACTATTAACGTCAGTAAACTGAGCCATAACGGCATTTCTACCGTCCATTGCTGATAGGCCAATAACAGATAACCTGGGTCGGCCGCAATTTTAACGCCAGCCCAGACGGCAATCGCTAAAACAATTAAACAAAAAATAAATCGGCGCATGGTGTTTTCCTCGTTCGCATTCTAGTCTTCACTATTAATTCTAGTATTCGTTCTGACGACAAACGTCTGTTCCGCCCGCGCCAATGTATTTAACAAGGCGCTCATATCTGGCGTTACCGGCTGAATAGCTATTTTTTGTAATTGCGCTAAGCTTTCCAGAAACGCGCTGGTTTGTGGACTTTTACTGGCAAAATAATTCTGCACCCACGTCATGGCCTGCTGCAAGCTGGCTTGATAAATCGTTTGCTGACCATGTAATACCGCCCACTGTGCCTGCTGCAATTGCAGTTGCAGGTTTTGTTGCAGGTAATGTAATTGTTCAACATTCAATAAAGGTTCAACGGGTTCTTGATGATGACGGATAATAATCATCGATTTTAAAGTGGCTAAACTATTAGCCAATGCTTTGCGCCAAGCCGTTTGCGGCGCTGCTGTATCTGTATTTTCTTTTGCTACTGTAAAAGCCGGTGGCGTTACTAAAGGCAATGCTTTTACTTGCCGTTGTAAAGCGGATAATTTAGCTAATGCCCCTACTAAATCCATTTTAGCAATCGGCTGCAACGTAGTAATCATATTCGCTAATTGCTGACGCAATTGATTTAACGCCGGATCATTTAACTGCGCAACGCGCTGATCGGCCGTTTGTAATAAAACAATCGCCGCATTAAAATCGCGGCTATAATTAAGATTATAACTGGCCAACCGTATTAAATAATTTACTTCCGCCATAATCCAAGCATGTTGATTACCACTTTCTAATTGCTGGTTTTTCACAAGCTGTTGCTGCTGCTGATTTAATCGCTCCGCTAATGTCACTTGAATGCCCTGCAATTGCTGAATTTGCTGATGCATCAATTGACTATTAGTATTGATCGTTTTAATTAAGCCATTTAAATTGCGTTTATAATTCAGCGCAACTAGCGTTACGGCAATAGCGATAACTAATGCTAAAATTACCGTAATAGCTGCCCCCTTATAACAACTGCGTGCGGCGGCCGGTAAAACAGTGTGTTTAGTTTCTATTAATTCCGCTGAATTATGTTCCATAAATATTACCTCGATACTTTAATAACGCTTCTACAATCGCTGCATCGGCCGCATTATCAGCCACGTGCGGCGCTTTAACAAAACCTGCTGTTTGAGCAAACAACGCCATGCGTTCACTAATGACCAATAATGGCATATTCAGCAGCCAGTGACGAGCAGATTTTCCGATGATAGTGATTAAATTCTGAATACTAGTATTGCTGGTGCAGACAATAATATCCAGACCACCGGCCTGCCAGACGGGTAATTGATGCGTAATATCCAGCGCAGGTAATACGCGGCGGTAAACAACCGCTTCCGTTAATTGCGCACCCCGTTCCTGCAAAGCCTGGCTTAATAATTCACGCCCGCCTTCGCCGCGAAATAAAATAATACGTTTGCCTTGCACCGTCTGCAAAGCAGGTAACGCTAACAAGCCTTCACTATTAAATTGCGCTGCAGGAACGACGGTTACGGCTAATCCCAACGCATTTAAAGCGCTGGCCGTACTGGCACCCACGGCCGCAATCGTTAAATCCGGCGGCCAGGCAAGCGCGCCTTCTTGCATTAATAATGCAACCGCCTGTACAGCATTAGGGCTGACAAAAATCGCCATATTCTGCTGTATTAAAGAATCCAGATTATTTTTCAACACAGGATTTTGCTGTACAGAAAAATATTCTATTGCCATAGCAGGCAATAAAATAACCTCTCCGCCTTGAGCAGTAATTAATTGACAAAGCTTATCCGCCTGATGCGCAGGGCGGGTGACCATCACTTTTAAGCCCTTTAAACGTTGTGGTTTTGCATTCGCCGGCTTCATTATCCTTATTTCCAGATCAATTTACGATCAGCGCCTAATTGTAGTTTAGCGTGGACGCCTAACGGAATAGGATAATTAACCTTGCCATGTCCAATACCTTTAATTTGCACCACAGGAATAGTCATATTTTCTGCAAAGCGCTGCAATACCGGCTGAATTAACGAACTACCATCCGGTTCCTCGCCACCGATAAAATCCCCCAACACAATTGCCTGCGCCTGCGCAAAAACACCGGCCTGCGTTAAATGTTCCAACATGCGATCCACTTTATAACCACGCTCATTCGTTTCTTCAAGTAAAAGAATTTTATCATGCGCATCTATCTGCCAGGCTGTACCTAACCCGGTTTGCACTAAACATAAATTACCGCCGGTCATCACACTACTGATTAATACTGCCTGTTTTGCAAGCTGATTCAAAGGCTCTACTGCGTCAAAAACCACCTGCTTAACGTCACCCATGATCACCTGTTTTACCGCTGCCAGCGAAGCTTCCGTTAAATGCCAAACAGCCGCCGAACCATGCAAACTCGCCCAGCCCCACTGCTGCTGCAAAAAAATCTGCAACGCCGTAATATCACTCATGCCCAGCACCATTTTAACTTGTGGCGGCGCAGGCAATTTAAATAACATGGGCATTAACCGCGTAACGCCATATCCACCGCGCGCACAAATAACCGCCTTACTTTCAGCATTCCACAAAGCTTTCCGCAAATGCTCAAAGCGCGCCTCATCCGAATTCGCACACAACAAATCATCCCCAAAAATATCCCCCGCCACATTCACACGCAATCCCCACCCCATCAGCAACTCAATTAATTGCGTCAACTTCTCCTGCGTTACACGACCAGCCGGTGCAATCACATCCACCACATCCCCGGGTTTTAATGCCTGCCAATATTTCACTTCCATAATTCACCTATCATTTTCCCTTCTCCCACAAGAGGAGCATAAGTTTATACATAAATTTCTAAATCAAGCCCTCTTTTTTTCGCCTCTCCAGCGGGAGAGGCCGACCAGGCGCAGCCTGGGCGGGTGAGGGGAATTAAAAAAGCTTTCTTCAACAATGAATTTCATGCTGATAAGCGCTCCCTCACCCGCCGCTACGCGTCGACCTCTCCCGGGGGGAGAGGTGAAAATAC
>JBEPVU010000251.1:0-3558 GCA_041690855.1 Gammaproteobacteria bacterium
AATAGGGTTAGCACTATCAAAATACATGCTAAAACTAATAATAAATAAATTATTAGCTCACTATTTAATGAGGCGATGGGTTTGTTTTTTATGATATTACTTTTAATTTGTATTGCTGGAATTTCGATGAAGCGAGAAACTAATACTAATCCTAATGCCATTAACACTGCACTAATATAAAAACCATAGTGCCAACCCATTTTGTGCATACATAGTCCATATATAACAGGCCCTACTGTACCACCAATGTTCATTCCCATATAAAACAACGTAAATCCACCTTCACGCCGTGAATCATTAGAAGAATAAAGCATACCCACTAAGCTGGTAGCGTTTGGCTTATATAAACCCACACCAATGACGCAAAAAGCGAGACCAATGCTAAATGCTGTAAAGCTTGGAGAAGCTAACAACAAATTGCCTGCTATTAAAAATGTAGTTCCAATAATTATTGCTTTTCGTAAGCCTATATATCGATCAGCTAGAATACCGCCTAGGATTGGAATGCCAAAAGCAAATGTGGCATATACGCCATAAATTGAGAAACTTTTATTATCGCTAAAATGAAAAATAGTAGTTAAATACAGCACTAAAATTGTAAGTGTTCCGTAATAGCTAAACCTTTCACACAATTCTCCAAATGCTAAAAAATAGACCGCTGGTGGTTGTTTAATTTTGTGACTGTTTATTGAAGTAATATCCATGAATTATTTCCTTTACAATCCAATTCCTTTAATTCTCGTTAAAAATTCTTATGCCAAACAGGCCATGTCCAAAACGTTATCAATTTTTAATATGTCCCAAATCATATCTAGCTTGTTTTCGTCTACCGCACCGAAAATAATTCCTTTAGGGTGTTCTTTGCCTTCAATAGTAGATATATAATAATCATCGTTCATTAATCGTCCTGTAGTGAAATCTATGATCATTGATTTAGCGCCGTTCCACTCTGTGAGTTGTGGCATTTGATCAACGGTTGTAATAAGGTATTGAATGACAAGACAAAGATGATTACGAGGGTATGCTTTATTTAGCACTCGTTGAAGAAGGAGTGGTTGAGCAGACTCAATGGGTGGTGGCCCAGGTTGAATACCGAATACAGCAATAACTTCGTTTTCTTTACAAAGTTGGTTGATATTGTTGCAAAGGATAGTAATGATGTCCGGTATTAGAAATGCAAAGAGACTAGGGATGCGCTCTGTTGCACAGCTTCCTGGAAAAAAGAGCGCTTTTACGCGAGCAGTTTGATGCTTCTTTAATATGTCCACAAATAGTTCGTATTTCATCCTTTTGACTCCTTTTAAACTAAATATATCTAGCCATAGGCGATTTCTAAAGAAAACGGCTCGAATAATATGCAAATTTGCAGGCAGAATTTTGTATGCAAATTTCGCATGAAAATCTTAATTTTTTTTATATAGGCGACAGCTATGGTGCTTAACACTGATACAGACTTTATGGCTGAAGAGGAAGTCAGCAAGAAAGAAAAGGCACTCACAAAAAACACTAATAAATCCTGGGAAAACTCTGACAATAACGACTTTTATGAAGGTATTTCCATTGAAACATTTGTTACTAATTCAATTTTAGGCGGTCTTGAAGAAGGTATGACTTAGACTTGATAGCAGATTATATTTTTAATGCTACTTCTATACTTGAAGTTGGAGCGGGTTATGGTCGAGTCTTAAATTATTTAACTAATCACAAGTTTCTTGGAAAAATAACGGCTATAGAGCGCAGTAAAAAATGTACAAACTTATTAATCAAAAAATTCGGCAACAAAATAAATATCCTGAATCAGGATTTAAAACACTTGCAAATAAAAAATGAATTTGATTTAATTTTATGGATGTTCTCTGGTATTTCAGATTTTTCACAAAGCGAGCAATTACCAATACTTACAAAATTAACTGAGAGCCTTACCAAAAATGGTAAAATAATTTTAGATGCTTTTTCGCACTCAGTAAAACCAGTCAATGCAATAACTGCTAGCAGTCAAGGCTATATAATTGAAGATGAGAATAAGACACTTTATGGTTATATACCATCACCACAAGAAATTGATAATTATGCTAAAGTATTAGGTTTTAAAAATATAGCACATATACCTTATCAAACTACTACTAATAGCAAACGAATATTACATATTTTAATTAGATAAAATATAAAATAGCTAAGCTATGTATTTTGCTTAGATATTCGAATACAGCCATTAAAAAATGTGCTATTTTTTGGAAATGATTTATCCTTGTTAAGACCATCTAAAATGCGCCACGCTCCAAAAAGTTTCCCAGGATAAACTATACTATAAGGAATAATTCGTTCATCAAGGTTTATAGATAATTCAATTGTATTTTTTAAAAGAATCGCTACTGGATTAGAGCTAAAATTGTATCCTAATTGCTCTTTAATATGGGCATTAACTGAATTACTTCTAAATGGTATTAGCTCATTATTTTCATCTGGTAAATTAAGCTCTGCATTTCGCAATATTTCAGCACCATAAGGGTATATTACTTTTGAAAACGTAAATTCTTTACCTGGACTTATTTCATCAATAATTTTTGCAAGCTCTGGATTTAATGCCCAAATTTCATTCCTTACCTCTTTCCAGACAACCTCTTGTTGTTTTATCATAAGTGCTTCTCTACGACATACTTCCATAAAATATGGGCTGCTTTTACATAACTTAAAGCAACCCAAGTCTTTTTAAATTATTGATTCTATGTAATACAATACTTATCTAGGATAGCTCATGATAACCTCCTCTTAGTTGGAAAATGACTCCACTTAGTCATATGTATCTTAACATGTTATCCAATGGTCTTTGCAAGAGTATCATTGATACAAATACTTCACATAACTTTTACTATAATTTTAACCATTAATGCATTATTGAAAAATAAAATGAAATAACACTATTAGAGTTACTTACGCGTATCAGCTCACCTGCATAATCACCTGCCGCACCACACCACAGTATAATGCCTGTGGAGAAGTTAGCTTACGAAGAGGATAGTTTGGATTGAGCGCTTTAAGATAAGTACCTGTTGTATCACGTACACATTGCCGTAAAACAGGTTCCTGTTCGCCTTCCAGTTGCACAATGACATAAGAACCATTGCGTACGATACTTTCTGGATCGGCAATAATAATAGCGCCTTTGGGAAAACTAATACCAGCAGGCGCTTCCATACTACTGTCCCGCACCTGTGTTGCAAAGGCATATTCACTGGTTTGCGCAGTAACAGAAATTAATGAATAACGCTGTTTATTTATTTCTTCCGCCGATTGTAAAGTCCATCGCATTATTTCTTTTGCCGTTAATAAAGGCACCTGGTTGTTCTGCGCAATGGCCTGCATTCTTTCCGCCACCAGCGTATCTTGAATGCCGGCATGACGCCAATCCAGCCAGCCATCAGGCTTTGCAAACGCATTTTCAATTTCCGCCGCCAATTTATCACCAATATTTTTAATGGGATGGCGGCCAATCAAGCGGCTCATCTGGCTTTGTGATTTGCCTAAAAATTCGGCCAACGCTGTTATACTGCCTAAGTC
>JBEPVU010000252.1:0-3539 GCA_041690855.1 Gammaproteobacteria bacterium
CTGCCTTCACTTCGAGGGCTATCGCTTCTAAAGCTACTGCTTTTTGTTCTTTCACTTCTGCCTTCACTTCGAGGGCTATCGCTTCTAAAGCTACTGCTTTTTGTTCTTTCACCTCTTCCTTCACTCCGAGGGCTATCGCTTCTAAAGCTAAAGTTTCCACTTCTACTTTTACTATTACCACCCGCGCTAGCACCTTTACCTTTATATCCATTCGATTTAAAGCCAGCTTTGCTATTACTATTGCGCCCGCGTTTTTTCTTTGGCGCGCCAAAATTAAAACTCTTCGTGCTTTCCAAGCCTGCTACTGTACTGACTTCAATCTTTTGGCCAATAAACCGCTCTATCCCTTGCAAATGTCGGCCATCATCAGGCGATGCAAAAGAAATCGCGACACCTGATTTACCCGCGCGGCCTGTGCGTCCAATACGATGCACATAATCTTCGTGAAATTTAGGTAAATCAAAATTAATGACGTGCGTTATATCACTAATATCAATACCACGCGCAGCAACATCCGTCGCAATTAAAAATTGAATTTTACCGCAACGCATCGCGTCAAGTGTACGATTACGCATATTTTGCTTTAAATCACCATGCAATGCGGCTACTGAATAACCTTCACTATCCAATTGTTTTGTTAATTTATCCGCATTCACTTTTGTCGCAGAAAAAACAATCGCTTTAAAAATATTCCCATTTTTAATGAAATGCTGCAGCAATTTTATTTTATGCTGCACGCTATCCGCCATATACACTTCTTGTTTAATTGAGATCGGCGCCATTTTTTCATGGGATAAATCAATTCTGATAGGGTCTTTCAATAATTGCTTAATAATAGCGCTTAACTTATTATCTACTGTGGCACTAAATAATAATGTTTGTCTATCGGAAGGCATTGCCTTCGCAATTTGTTTAACATCATCAATAAAACCCATATCGAGCATACGGTCTGCTTCATCTAAAATAAGCATCTGAATGCCAGATAAATCTAATCGACGGTTTTCCATGTGATCTATCAATCGTCCTGGCGTCGCAACAATAATATCAACAGCACGTGATAAGCCTTTTAATTGTGGACGATAAGGCATGCCGCCCACCAGACTCACCATATTAATTCGCATAAATTTGCCGTATTTAGCGACTGCATCCATAATTTGTATCGCGAGCTCTCGTGTAGGCGTTAAAATTAAAACACGCGGTTTAGCATTGGGTGCTTTCGCCTCGCTTAATAAATGCAATGCAGGCAATACAAACGCCGCCGTTTTGCCTGTGCCTGTTTGCGCGGAAGCCACTAAATCTTTTCGGTTTAAAATATCAGGGATAGAACGTGATTGAATAGGTGTTGGTTTTGTATAACCACAGGCAAGAATCGCTTTTGAAATGTTCGCGTTTAAATTTAACTCTGTAAATGACATCATTTTATTTTCCTCAAAAAACAGTAATGCAAGCCAAAGCAGCGTGACATTTCATATTCCATGAAGAAATGAGTCTGAATTTAGCTGGCGCCTAATAAGTAAGTGTTCGCCTCCTAACAAGCAAAGCCCGTGAACATTTACCTCAATAAATCATCGCCAACGTAAACCTAACTCTATGATAAAACACTAAAAAGAGGGTAACTAAACGCATTGGTAATGATCAACGAAAAAAAATTACAGGCGTATGATGACGGTTTGCCCAGGAAATTGCAAGAGAGATATTGCAATTCAATCACAAAAAATGATAGACTGTGCAAAAAATGTATCGAAACGATTCAGTCTATAAAAGGTATAACAAATGCAATCCGTTTCTCAACTCGAAGAACCCACAGTTACCCCCGCTAAAGAGCATGAATTACACCGATGTTTAACAGCATTTGATCTTACTCTTTTAGGCATTGGCGCTATTATTGGCGCGGGCATTTTTGTATTGACAGGTATCGCTGCAGCAACACAGGCAGGCCCTGCGATTATTTTTTCTTATATTTTAGCAGGCATTGCAAGCGGATTTAGCGCACTTGCTTATGCAGAATTGGCATCCAGTATTGGCGGTTGTGGCAGTGCTTACGGCTATGCGTATGCTGGGATCGGCCAATTTGTCGCTTGGGTTATTGGATGGGATCTCTTATTAGAATACGGTACCGATGCCGCAACGATCTGCATCGGCTGGTCTGGTTATTTACAAAATATTTTAGTTGCCTGGGGAATTAACTTACCTCATCAGCTGACTAATGACCCCTTCCATGGCGGTATTATTAATTTACCTGCTGTATTTATTATTTTTAGTTTAGCGAGCGTATTAGCTGCAGGCGCTAAAGAAGGCGCTCGTTTTAACAATATTATTGTTTATATTAAATTAGCGGCGATTGCTCTTTTTATTATTATTGGCGCATTACATTTTAATACGAATAATTGGCATCCCTTCGCGCCATTTGGGTTTCAAGGCGTTGTAAATGGCGCTGCTTTAATTTTCTTTGCTTATATTGGATTTGATGCGGTTTCAACAGCAGGTGAGGAGACCATTAATCCAAAACGTAATCTACCGATTGGCATTATCGCCTCTTTACTGATTTGTACTCTTATCTATGTTGTTTTCTCAGCCATGTTAACAGCACTGGTTCATTATTCCTCTTTAAACACGAGCTCACCTGTTGCAAGCGCATTACTCAATACAGGGCATCGGGTTATTGCCGAAATTATAGGAATAGGCGCTATTTCAGGCTTAACTACGACTATTTTAGCGATGTATTACGGATTTACACGCGTTTATTTAGCGATGGCACGTGATAGATTACTTCCTAAAAGCATTGCTAAAATTGATGCAAAGAGCAGAACACCCCGCCAACTTATTTGGGTAACAGGCGGTATTATTGCAATGACAGCAGGTTTCTTTCCTATTACACAAATTGCAAATTTAGTCAATATTGGCACCCTAGCCGCCTTCATTGCAGTTTGTATCAGCGTAATTGTATTGCGTTACACCAAACCTGATCTACCACGCCCTTTCAAAACACCCTGGAGTCCTGTGATTCCACTGGCAGGTGTTATCTTATGTTGTTATTTGATGTGCAATTTACCGGGCATTACCTGGATAGGTTTTGGTATTTGGACCTTCCTGGGATTGGTGATTTATTTTTCTTATAGTAAACCAAGCGCAAAAAAAGCTTTAGGGACACGCTAGAAAAAGAAAATAGTGATTGCGCTATCCCCTGCTTTCCCCTAAGATTTTGTTCCTTCATCTTATGGTTTTTATACACAAGCCGGTGTAGCTCAGTCGGTAGAGCAACTGATTCGTAATCAGTAGGTCGGGCGTTCGATTCGTCTCACCGGCATAGTAGAATCAACAAGTTATAAAATTTCCCCATAAATAGAAATTCACATGTAGAAGGCGTGTAGAAAGAAAAACGCAAAAAACGGGGTCAGGCTCTGAGTGATCCCCACAAAATAAAGTGATAACCGATTGATAAAATGAAAATATAGCACTGTTTGAGAAATAGCAGAGCCTGTCGCCCCGCAAAAAACGCGCCATGCTTGTCACAAAAACACAGACGTGTATTCGCGTTT
>JBEPVU010000253.1:0-3537 GCA_041690855.1 Gammaproteobacteria bacterium
GTTCTGTGGTGCAATTAGCTATTGCGGCGGCAAAACAATTAAATGCGCAAAGCAAACACGTGCGCGTCGTTTCGATGCCCTCAACGGATCATTTTGATCAGCAGGATGAAGATTATAAAGAAAGCGTGCTGCCCGCTAAAATCACTGCCCGCCTTGCTATTGAAGCGGGCGTGAAAGATTACTGGTATAAATATGTTGGCCTACAGGGCAAAATTATCGGATTAGACCGCTTCGGCGAATCAGCCCCTGCCAATGTACTCTTTAAAGCCTTTGGGTTTACCGTAGAAAATGTGATGAGTATTGCGGCAGAATTTTATAGCCACTTCGATCATAATTAATATTTATTGCAAACTAAAGGACTTATTATTCTGTTTCTGTTGTTGACTAGAACCTTTCTGATTCACATTCCTTGACTGACTTATTTCCGCAAGTTCGCTATTTTTATTATCGCCTTGTCCTTTGAAAAAACTGGATTTTGTTGGGGATAAGTTATTCTTCTCTTGTAATTGTATAGTGTTTTCTTTTAATTCTTGAGTTTTATCAGAATTTGTTTTCAAAGCATTTACTTCTTTCAAACAAGGAGTGGTATAAATTTTAGCGCCGTTTTCCTGTAAAATATTAACTATCTCATACAACAGCTGGCCATAAATTGATGTCTCACCTGATTTACCCGAAAAATAAGAATCAATTTTAACGTTATCATTAAGAAAGCCCTGTGATTTTAAAGCCCTGTAAAAAGGCTTAATAGAAAAATTCTTCGGGCTATAAAAATAAATGATTCCTTTTGATTGAAAAAAAGATAGGCTTACAGTAAAAGATTGGCGTGAACTCGATTCTTTTTTAGGTTCATGAAATTCTACGTTTATATTTTGAGAAGGAATAGCATTATCATCTTTAAAAAAAACCACCCAATGATCGGCATTCTGCTCAAGAAACTCATTTTGATGGCGTTTGTCTACAGAATTAGAATCGATATAGTAAGAAGTGTCTCTATAGCTAAAATAAATTAGCTTTAGAGTTGGTATCACTAGCCTGACATCTACCAAGGTTTTTTGAAGCATATCTATGATCTCAAAATCATCCCCCTTATAATTTGAAGAATTTCTAAAATCAAAAAATTTATTTTTTACTTGACCATCGCTATCATAAAAACTAATTATATAAGATTGAAATACTCCCTGAGACACATCCTTTGTTATAGCTTCTCTAGACAAAGTATAATTCTTCTTATCGAATATTACTAAAAAACTGCCAACTATCTTACACCTGCTTAAAATATTGCTAGTATCATACGCATCCAGATCCGGTTTGAAATAAGGCTGTTTTTCCAATTTAATTTCATATTCATTTTTTGTTCCAGGCATAATAATGCTCCTGTTATATTATAAATTTATACGTTAAATTAAGCGCAGTGAGTAAAGCTTATAAAATAAGCTACTCCAGCATATCGATTCGTTCTAAATGATTAACAGCGGGCTCTGCTGTTTTGCAGAGAACAATATAATAACTGCGCATTTTTTTGGGAATATTAAAAACAAAAACCGTTATTTTATAATTACCGGGGGCTATTTCTTGCAGTATTTGATTATCCTTATCGTCTATTTCCCCCAGCGCTGTAATCACTATTTTGCCAGAAGGCGCACTAATAATAGCAGTTTGACCGCTATTTTCCACACATTTATATTCCTGCGCCGTTAATACGGGCGTATTAGCTTCAATAATTCTAAGTTGCATATCAAATACGCCATCGCTGCCCGTTGCAAATAAAAAACGCTGGCCTAAATTAATCAAAGCAAGCAATTCGTTATCAGAATAATCTATTAATGGCGCCGTCTGAATACTGGGATCACCCACCATAACAGTAGCGCCGGAAAGCATAATTTTGCCGGATGCCTTCGCTAAAATAGTAACCGGCTCACTATTAGTAAGCGCAAGTTTATCTGCTATCATTTTCGACAGAATTCTAGCATAACGCTGCGGAAAACTGTGTGCGCGAACAGCTTGTTGCAGTATTTGACTATAAAGCTCTAATTTTTCGAGCGTAATGTCGCCGCTTTCATAGCTAATCATTACGTCAAACCCTATTTGCTTAAGTGCTTTTAATTTATCTCTTGGCGCTAAGGACTGGATTAACTGCCAATCTGCTTGAATTTGCGCAAAAGATTTTGCAGGCATTTTTGGTTTTTTATTCATCGCTATATTTACGCTTTTTAATCTTTCAACAGCAGGATAATTCCTGTTTCGTAAAATTCGTAGTTAGTTGATCTTCAAAACCCTTATATTCTTCCTGAATCCGTTCAATAATCGCGATTTTATTTAATGCCACATCATCTTTCATAATACGCTGCCTCGCTTTTGAATGTCGGCTAATATTTCAGACAAATCAATGTTACAATTTTTTCAACAGGAAGCATTTCAATTCCTCTATAAAGCCATCAACACAAGCTTACTCGCGGTTAATTCCTGATAAACAGCATCTAACTGTTGCTTATTTTCTGCTTGTACTAAAACACTGATTGCTAGAAAATTATTATCTTTACTGGGGCGCATTTTAAATGCGCCTTCTGGTAAGCCAGGAAAATGTTTATGCAATACCGTTAATACAAATGTTTCAAATTCAACATTCGCTTTACCTACTATTTTAATAGGAAATTCGCAGGGAAATTTTAATAAAGTTTCATCAATCATTATTTAAAATACTGTTTAAATTTAGACTATTATAGTAATATGTCTTGATTAAGATAGCAAATTTTAAGCAGAAATGAGCACTTTTTTATTAATCCACGGTAATATGTTAGGCGGCTGGTGCTGGCAGAAAACAGCCGTATTATTGCGCGCGCAAGGCCACCAGGTTTACACACCCACTTTAACCGGTATGGGCGAACGTGCCCATTTACTGAATAAAAGTATTAACCATGATATTTATTTGCAGGATATTTTAAATGTCATCCATTATGAATCCTTGCAGGATGTTATCTTAGCAGGCCACAGTTATTCCGGTTTAATTATTGCCCGCGTTGCCAATGCAATACCTGAAAAAATTAAACGCCTGGTTTATCTGGATGCTTTTGTGCCTGATAATTATCACTCTTATTTAGATATAAAATCTGCCGCTATTCGTGAAGCTGATTTAAAAAACGCTATTGAACAAGGCGATGGCTGGCGTAAAATGCCGCCGCCTTCTTCTGCATTGTTAAGCTGGGGCATTCATAATCCAGCAGACCGTGAAGCCATTCATGCAAAATTAACGCCGATTGCGCTGGCTGGTTTACAACAGCCGGTAGTATTTGATGAAAAGAAACTGCAAAAAATTCCTACTGTTTTTATTAGTTGTACAGGTGCAGACACTGCCGACCATATGCAACCCTCTATTGAGCGGGCTAAAAATAGAAATTGGGAAATAGTCGAGCTGAATACTAGCCATTTACCTATGATCACAGCTCCCGAATTACTAGCGAATCTCTTTTTAACATTCTCTGAGTAGGGTGTAGTAGTAGGGTGGATTAGGCCGCAGGCCGTAATCCACCGTTTTAATAG
>JBEPVU010000254.1:0-3504 GCA_041690855.1 Gammaproteobacteria bacterium
AATACGATCATCATCTAAATTAGCGACATTATTTAAAGCTGCTTTTACGCCTTGTATAATCGCTTCAATCGCCACATCACTTGCTTTATTCTGCAAAGCAGGATCCAGACGATTATTAAATAAATCAATCATTTTACGCGCAATATCAGGATATTTTGCTAATGTTTCTTCAATATAATTCTGACTGAATGTAAATCCAATCTGGCGTAAATATTTGGTGTAGGCGCGCAGCACACTGACTTCGCGCCAGGTTAATTTAGCGCTCAGTACTAAACGATTAAAACCATCGTTTTCAACATCGCCCGACCATATTTGCTTGAACGCTTCCTCAAAAATAAGTCTGACTTTTTCAACGTCTAATTCTTCATCCTGATTGTAAATTAAACTGAAATCATTAATCCAGATATACGTATCATGTTGTAGAATAATTTCATGCGGCCGCTCGGCGATAACGCGCAAGCCCATATTTTCCAGCATCGGCAATACATCGGATAACGCAACCGGTACATTAAATTGAAATAATTTAAGATGCAGATGATTAGTGGGTTCATCCAGAGAACGATAAAAACTGATTTCCAGCGGATATTCGGCGGATATTCTTTCCATATGCTCAATATCAAACACGGCAGTACGCACACTGAAGTCTTCCTGATAGCTGGCAGGAAACGCTTTAGTGTATTTGTTAATTAAGAAAGCGCCTTTTTCTTCGCCGTAGTAATCTAACGCTTCTTCTGATAATTCATCTAACCAGCTGCGCGCTGCTTCGACAATACTGGCTTCAACGGCCTTAATATCATAGGTTAATGCAACTTTTGGATCCGTGCGGATTAAAAAATGCAACCGCGCCAGCATGGATTCAGAAAATAAAGGCGAATAATTAATTTCCAGTCCATTGAAAGCCTGCAACAATATTTCCTGGATAGTCTGCCGCAATTCCGTGGTGAATTTCTCCCGTGGCACATAAACCAGACAAGAAACAAAACGGCCAAACGCATCACGCCGCACACATAAGCGGATACGCGGGCGCTGTTGAATATGTAAAATCGCCAACGCTAATTCACCCAGCTCTTTCGTACTGGCTTGAAATAAATCATCGCGCGGCATGGTGGCTAAAATATCGACTAATTCCTTGCCGCTATGCCCTATCGGCGATAATTTTGAATCCTGCAACACCAGTTCCACTTTGCGCCGCACAAAAGGAATGGCCAGGGGATGGCTGTTATAAACAGTTGACGTAAATAACCCGATAAAGCGGCGTTCACCACACGGTTCACCTTTAGCATTAAAACGTTTTACGCCGATATAATCCGTGTAAACCGGCCTATGAATCGTGGCTTTAGTATTGGTTTTTGAAATCACCAGCACTTGCGGCGCCATCGCTAATTCTCGTGCTGCCGGTGGTAATGAAGAAACTTTACGTAAGCCCAGGCTTTTAGATTCATCCGCTAACACACCCAGGCCGGAACCTGGCACAAGCTGCAAACCTAAATCATCGCCTTCGCCGACCACCTCATAATCACGGCAGCCTAAAAAAGTAAAATGATTATCCAGCAGCCACTTTAAAAAATCTTTTGACTCTTGAATGTCCACTGGATCAAAAGTCGGTGGATTTTTATCGAGATCAAGCAAAACTTCTTCCATCTGCGCTCGCATTTTACTCCAGTCTTTTACCGCCGTTTTTACCTCATTTAAGACACGATATAAACTCTGCTGCAGATTTTCTAACGCCGCAGGATCCGATTGGCGATTAATTTCAATATAAATAGCGGCTTCCGTGGAATAATTTTTATCAGCGGGCGTTTCCGTAGCGGCAAAAATTTTTGTTATATGGCCTTCGCTATCGCGGTTAATCCGTAATCCGCCAAAGTGAATCATAAAATAAATAGTAAACCCCTGGCGCATGATCTCCATGCGCAAAGAATCGACTAAAAATGGCATATCATCATTAATAACTTCGATAATCGTATGTGTCGATTGCCAGCCGGATTGTTCATAATGTGGATTATAAATATGAATTTTACTTTCGCATTTTTTACGCTGATACATTAAATTCCAATGGGAAAGCATACCGCCATATAAATCTTCAATATTTCTAAACGTTAAATCTTCTACTGAAATATTAGAGTAATAATAATTGACAAATTGCGTAATTAATTTCACCTGCTCGGCTGGTATTTTTTTCTGCACCAACGCTAAAATTTTTTCGATAATTTCCTGACGGACATTGCCAGGACTGTTAGATTTTTTCATAGTGTTTTTCTCGATAAATTTAAAATATTTTTGTTGCTGTCATCCTGAGGAGCTTTCTATTTTGTCATCCTGAGGAGCCTTCCTTAGTTTGTCATCCTGAGGAGCGTTAGCGACGAAGGATCTCCCACTATCGGCGCAAAACCATGGAGATTCTTCGCTGCGCTCAGAATGACAGAATACTCAGAATGACAGAATACTCACAATCACAGAATACTCACAATCACAGAATACTCACAATCACAGAATACTCAGAATGACAGAATAATTAACCTCTCAATCTCTTTAATTCCTCAATCAACGCCGGCACGATTTCAAACAAATCGCCCACCAACCCATAATCCGCCACTTGAAAAACCGGCGCATCGGGATCTTTATTAATAGCCACAATAATTTTGCTGTCTTTCATGCCCGCTAAATGCTGAATAGCGCCGGAAATGCCGATGGCGATATAAAGCTGTGGCGCGACAATTTTACCCGTCTGGCCTACTTGATAACCATTCGGTATAAAACCGGCATCCACCGCCGCACGAGAAGCGCCTATCGCAGCGCCTAAACAATCAGCCAGCGTTTCAATTAATTTAAATTTCTCGGCGCTTTGTAAACCACGGCCACCGGACACAATTATTTTAGCCGCCATCAATTCAGGCCGCACAGACGGCGTTAAATCCTGGCTGATAAAAGCGCTTAAACGCGCATCTTCCACCCGCGTACACTGTTCAATAGGCGCTGCTGACTGTGCTATTTTAGCAGGTGCAAAAGCTGTTGTTCGTATCGTTAATAATTTAATTGGCGCCATTAATCGCACAGTAGCCCATGCGTTACCGGCATAAATCGGCCGGACAAACGTATCGTTAGCAATAATTTCTATCACATCGGAAATCGGCGCACTATTTAATAACGCCGCCGCCCGCGGTAACACATTTTTGCCAAAAGTGGTGGCCGGCAATAAAATAGCGTTATATTGTTCCGCCAGTGTTGCGATCAAATTCGCCAGATTTTCCGCCAGGTGGTACGCATAACATTCTGCATCCGCAACAATAACACGCGTAACATGTTCTATCTGCGCGCAAACCTGCGCGACTTTTTTACACTTGGCGCCCGCCACCAAGACAGTAATCGGTTCATTTAATTGGTGGGCTGCACTAATCGTATTGAGCGTAACCGCCTGCAATTCATTATTATTATGTTCAGCCACTACTAAAATCACTTACAACACTCCTGTTTCAACCAGCTTTGCCGCCAGTGCCTGCACGG
>JBEPVU010000255.1:0-3502 GCA_041690855.1 Gammaproteobacteria bacterium
ATTTTCTAGAACAAACAGCTAATCCTTTTGGCACTGTGATTCTCGCCTGGTTAGCGACGCAGCAAACCCGCAAAGACCTCGACCAACGCCTAAGCCATAAATTCCAACTCACCCGCCGCTTATACGAACGGGGCTTATCACGAGACGCCATTTTAAACTTATATAAATTCATCGACTGGAGTATGACTTTGCCAGAACCCCTGGCTGTTCGCTATAATGATTACATTCACCAATTAGAAGAGGAACAATCCATGGCTTATATTACCACTGCCGAACGTATTGGCATGCAGAAAGGATACCAGAAAGGTATTGAAGAGGGTATTTACCAAGGCATTGAACAAGGCATTGAACAAGGCATTGCTCAAGGAAAAGAACAAGGCCAGCAGGAAGGTGAATACCGCTTGCTGCTACGATTATTACAACGCAAATTTCATGCCATCTCTGAAAATTATCAGCAGAAAATCCAGCAGGCCGATGCCGAAACTTTATTAATCTGGGGCGAACGTGTATTAGATGCAAATAACCTAGACGATATTTTCAAATAAAATATTGTAAACAAATAGTTTTTAACGCTTGCAAATTTTCACAATTATTAACTGCTGCGCAAAATTCTATCTTATCTGATAAATCACGTGCGTAATATTTCGCCAATTTACGCGCCTGCAAAATAGCAAATTTTTCATGGTTTAATAATGTAACCAGCTGAGTCACATGTTCTATAAAAGCAGCGCCAATTTCCTGCGCAGCAGGCATAATAAAGGGTTTCTGCTGCATTTCTGCGATTAATTTTTGAATCAACCAGGGTTGACCAACACCTGCGCGAGCGATCATCACACCAGCACATCCAGTTGCAAACATCTTTTTGAGTGAAGCAAGATCGGCAATATCACCATTACCAATTACTGGAATTTTTAATTGCTCCACAAAAAATTGAATATTATTATGATGGCAAGGTGTTTCATAATGCTCTGACCAATGCCGTCCATGCACCACTAAAAAATCAGCGCCAGCATCACGCACGGCTTTAATAATTTCACCGTGAAATTTTTCATTGCTATTACCTTCTACACGAATTTTAATCGATACCGGCACAGATGTGTTCTGCTTCATAGCCTTTATTAACTGATAAAGTTTTACCGTGTCCACCAGCAAGCTGGAACCCGCACCTTTACTACGAATTTTTTTCACCGGACAGCCGCAATTTAAATCCATTAAATCAGCGCCATAATCTGTTACTATTTTTACCGCTTCCGCTAATTCAATGGGATCACTGCCCGATAATTGAAAGCACACCGGCCCTTCAGCGGAATCCTTCGCAACAAAACGCTGATGTGCTATTTTAGGCTGATGGATAAGTGTTTTGCAGGAAATCATTTCCGTGCAGGAAAACGCAGGTTGGCTATAACGCCAGGTTAACACCCGAAACGGTGCGCAGCTAACGCCTGCCAATGGGCCTTGGATAATATTGACAGGAAAATGTTTATTCCCTAATACAAGCGGCTGAATCATATGTTTAAATTTACATCTACGCTTTCACGGGTTGAATCAGAAGTTAAATTCAGTTTCATCCGCGCACCAGGCCCAGGCGGACAAAATGTTAATAAAGTGGCTACTGCCGTGCAACTGCGCTTCAATATTGTGCATTCACATGCTTTACCAGAAGCAATACGTCATCGTCTCTTAATCCTGTTGGGGAAAAAAATTACTACCCAAGGTGAACTCATTATTAAAGCAAGCCGTTACCGCACGCAAGAGCGTAATAAACAGGATGCCTTGCAGCGTTTACAAGCGCTATTAAAACGTGCGGCCATTGTCCCTAAAAAACGCAAAGAAACCAAGCCGACCTTTGCATCTGTACAACGCCGGCTGACGCAAAAGAAACGACATGCAAAAAATAAATCGCTAAGAAGCCGTAAACCACACTTAGAAGATTAGTTTATAGTCGTTGCCCTTGAATTTTGCGTATTTTAATCTCCTCCCCCTTCAAGGGGGAGGATTAAGGTGGGGGTGATCTAAGCTAAAATGCAGTCTTTTGATCACCCCCATCCTAACCTTCCCCCTTTTAAGGGGAAGGGATAATACGCAATTCCTAAGTGCGTTGACTATAATCCCTCTTCCTGCAAGGCCTGCACAACCGACTTTCTCTGTTTGAGATTGTCAAAAAAACGTTGCAAATTAGCAAATTCCGCTAGATTGATCTTGAGACCTGGCAGCCACCGCAATACTACAAATAAATAAGCGTCTGGCAAGGTAAAATGTTCACCTGCTAAATAATGTTGCTGTTGCAGCACCTGATTAACATACGTCAGCTTACTCTTTACAACAGGTTTAAATACGTCTTCTTTAAAATTATCCGGTATTTTAGGATTAAATAAAGGTGAGCAATTCTTATGTAAATCGGTACTGACAAAATTCAACCATTCTAAAACACGATAACGTTGCAAATCGCCAACGGCGGGCAAAAGTTGATGCGCTGTATTTTTCTCAGCAAGATATTGTTGAATGACCGTATTTTCCGTCAGCACTTCTTTTTCATTAATCATTAGCGCAGGCACTGCGCCTTTTGGATTAATTTGCAAAAAATCCGCGCCTGTTTCAGTTTCCTTCGTTTTAAGATTCACCGCTTCAAATGTGCAAGCCAGACCCAGTTCATGGATAATAATCCGCACGACTAAAGAACAAGCGCCTTTAGAATAATAAAGTTTCATCATTTCACTCCTAAAAAAAATTAAATCTTCAGCGGGAATAGCTATTAAATCTTCAACCGATGATTAAACACATAGCGAATAACTAAATATAATAAGCTAATCATATTAGCCGTTGTAGTAGATAACAAAGCAATTAATACCCCATCACTCAAAGGTTTAATATGCCCCTGCCAGACAACCACGCCCAGTACAATACCCAACCAGGCAAATACTAAAATAAAAATTAAAATTGCAAAACGGGTGCTTAATTTAAAAGCGCTTTTTAAATTAGCCAGTTTAGTCCTTAATTCTTGAATCTCAATTTCTTTCCTGGCTTCTTCAAAGGTCTGCATGCCTAATGCATACTTTGTATCAGGCTCATTCGAAGGAATTTCTTCCGCTTGAATAAATTGTGTGATTTTTGAGAGCTGAGTCTCTTTATCTTCCGTTGACATCTTTTCCAACCGTACCAGAATTACTATTTGTGTCTATCTGCCTGCTTACTAAAATACTCTTCTATCAACATATTTTGAATGCAATGATTGCGAATATTTTTGCCTTCTTCTTTATGCCAGGCAATGTCCCAGGGTGACCCCGGTTTGTGGGTGAGATTAGAAAGCTGAACAGCGGTATAGTTGCCATACACTTCCCACACGCGCTCTAAAATGGCCTGTGCAATTTTATCATCATTAACAGGCGTCATCACCTCTTGCTCATTCACGTGCGCTAATTCAGTAATTTGCTCATTACCAAATTTTTTAAATTCCTGATATAACGATTCAACTACCGGGCCAAACTGCCAGGCAACAATGGGT
>JBEPVU010000256.1:0-3492 GCA_041690855.1 Gammaproteobacteria bacterium
GAGAGTAACGTTTTCATCAATAATTTCTTCAATACGCTGTAATCCAACTAGCTTTTCGCCTTCACTTAAGCGAATTAAACGTACGCCTTGTGAATTACGGCCTGCCTGGCGGATTTCATCGACATAAGTACGCACTAGCGTACCGCCGCTGCTTATCAGCATAACCTCATCATTATGGAAGACTTGCACTGCGCCAATCACTTTACCATTACGTTCGCTGGTATTAATCGCCACAACGCCCTGCCCGCCACGACCAGTTAAACGGTGTTCTTCTATCGCCGTACGTTTGCCATAACCATTTTCGGTTGCGGTTAAAATAGCGCCTTCTGGTTTAGCGATAATCAGCGAAATAACCTGCTGGCTTTCCTGTAAACGCACGCCACGTACACCGCACGCCGTGCGTCCCATGCTGCGTACTTTGCTTTCAGGGAAACGAATCACTTTACCGGCATCGGTAAATAACAATACATCTTGATTACCGTCCGTTAACGCCACGCCGATTAAGCGATCATTATCTTTTAAATCGACTGCGATAATGCCATCGGAACGCGGCCGTGAAAAATCAGATAAGCGGGTTTTTTTCACGGTGCCGCTGGCAGTCGCCATAAAGATATAATGATCATCACGGTATTCACTCACCGGCAACATGGCATTAATGCGTTCATTTTCCGCGAGTGGCAATAAATTAATAATAGGTTTACCACGAGCAATACGGCTGCCTTGCGGTAAGTTATACACTTTTAACCAGTACGCTTTACCGGCGCTGGAGAAACACAACAACGTATCATGCGTGTTAGCGATTAATAGATGATCGATAAAATCTTCTTCTTTTACGCTGGCTGCCGCCTTGCCTTTGCCACCGCGGCGTTGCGCTTCATACGTAGTTAACACTTGTATTTTCGCATAACCTTCATGGGAGAAAGTCACCACTACATCTTCCGAAGGAATAAGATCTTCACGATTAAATTCAGCGCCAGCGTCTACAATTTCTGTACGGCGCGCATCGCCAAAATCTTTTTGTATAGTGGTTAATTCATCACGGATAATACGCATTAACCGTTCCGGGCTGGCCAGTATTTCTAATAAATCACGCACTATGTCCAATTGCTGCTGATATTCCACCAGAATTTTATCCTGCTCCAATCCTGTTAAACGGTGCAATCTTAAATCCAGAATAGCCTGCGCTTGTACGGGTGATAAACGATAACCCTGCTGGCTCAAACCATATTCCGGCGCTAAATCTTCCGGTCGGCTGGTATCGGCGCCGGCGCGTTCTAACATCTGCGTTACAATGCCTGTCTGCCAGGATTTTGATAATAAATTAACGCGGGCTTCAGCCGGATCTTTTGCGGCTTTAATTAACGCAATAATCGGATCAATATTAGCTAACGCAATGCCTAAACCTTCTAAAATATGCGCACGTTCACGCGCTTTGCGGAGTTCAAAAATAGTACGGCGCGTCACTACTTCGCGACGATGGCGGATAAAGGCTTCCAGCATTTGTTTTAAATTTAGAGTACGCGGCTGGCCATCGACTAAAGCGACCATATTAATGCCAAACACCGTTTGTAATTGTGTTTGCGCAAATAAATTATTGAGTAATACTTCCGCCTGTTCGCCGCGGCGCAATTCGATATAAACCCGCATACCTTCTTTATCGGATTCATCTCGTAACGCCGTAATACCTTCTATTTTTTTCTCTTTGACCAGCTCGGCGATTTTTTCAATTAACCGGGCTTTATTCACCTGATAGGGTAATTCAGTGGCGATAATGCTTTGTTTGCCGGTTTTTTCATCGATTTCAATATGCGTTTTAGCACGGATAGAGATCCGGCCTCTGCCCGTGTGATACGCATCATGGATACCGGCACGACCATAAATAATACCGGCAGTTGGGAAATCCGGGCCTGGAATATGCTGCATTAAATCGGCAATGCTGGATTCAGGGTTATCGACCAAAGCCAGGCAGGCATTAATGACTTCCGTAATATTATGGGTAGGCACGTTGGTGGCCATGCCCACCGCAATACCAGAAGATCCATTGATTAATAAATTTGGCACGCGTGTTGGCAATACCACCGGCGCAAACTCAGTGCCATCGTAGTTAGGCGCAAAATCAACGGTTTCTTTATCTAAATCAGCTAATAATTCGTGCGCCAGACGCGATAAACGGATTTCAGTATAACGCATCGCCGCCGGTGCATCGCCATCGACCGAACCGAAGTTACCCTGCCCATCCACCAGTAAATAACGCATCGAAAAAGACTGCGCCATGCGTACGATAGTATCGTAAACGGCCGTGTCGCCATGGGGATGGTATTTACCAATCACATCACCCACAATACGCGCCGATTTTTTGTACGGTTTATTCCAGTCATTCCCTAATTCGTTCATTGCGTACAGCGCTCGCTTATGCACAGGCTTTAAACCATCCCGCACATCAGGCAAAGCACGCCCGACTATCACGCTCATTGCGTAATCCAGGTACGATTGTTTAAGCTCGGATTCAATAGTAACAGGAATAATTTCGCCAGCCAGTTGATTCATAATTGCTAAAGTCCAATTTTTACGTAATATAAGGGCAGGATATTAACATAAATTCTACTAATTTTTAATGTTTTTTAGTATGTTAACCACATTATCTTATTCACCCAATACCGCCGACTTATTCGATGCCATCGCTGGACTCGCGGGAGCAGTTTTTCTGGATAGCGGATCGCCTTATGGTCAACAAGGGCGCTTTGATATTATCAGCGCTTGCCCTTATATCACGCTAACGACCCAAGGATTAACAACGATTATTGAAACAGAAAATGGTATATTAAATAGCGATGAAGATCCTTTCCTTTTAGTTAAAAATTATTTAAAACAAGCCACGTTTACACCCGTTCCTGCGCCAGAAAATTTACCCTTTATTGGCGGCGCGATTGGTTTTTTTGCGTATGATTTAGCACGCCGCTTAGAAAAACTGCCCACGCTTGCACAGCAGGATTTGCCCTTATCTGATATGGTGATAGGCATTTATGATTGGGCGATTATTATCGACCATCATGCTAAAAAAAGCAGGTTAATACAACAGAATAACTCTCGCAAAACGGGCGCAATTTGTGCGGATGTTCTTAAAAAATTGCAGCAATCTGTTGTAACAACTCATCATCAACCGGTTAAATTATTAGCCGATTTTCAAGCTAATTTTACGCCGCAAACGTATGCAGCAGCCTTTAATCGTATTCAAACTTATTTACGCCAGGGTGATTGCTATCAAGTTAATCTTGCGCAACGTTTTCAAGCGCCGGTTGCTGGCTCGCCGTGGCAGATCTATAAATTACTGCGTCAACATAACCCGGCGCCCTATGCTGCTTTTTTAAACCATCCAGACGCCAGCGTTTTAAGTTTATCGCCAGAACGCTTTTTGCAGGTACATGATAATCATGTCGAAACTAAACCGATTAAAGGCACTCAGCCACGCGATCCTGATCCTGTCTCTTATAC